>JANMKA010000016.1:0-2040 GCA_031371765.1 Blastocatellia bacterium | reverse complement strand
CGAGACGAGCGTCCACGGCTTGTTTGGCTGGCTGAAAAAGTAGGACAGACATTCCTGTCTGTCCTTTCTTTCGTCAAGCGGACGCGCTCGGGTCGTGCTAATCGACCTCAATCCCCAGCCGGTCGGCGCATTTGTAGAGCGATAGTCCAAGCACGCAGGCAATCACCAGATTAAAGTAGAACGTCACCGAACCGTCGATGAACATGGCCGGCAGGTTACCGAAAAACGGCAGCGCTAACGGTGCGGTGATCACGGCGACGATTACAGCCACCACAAATCCCACCACCTGAATTACCAGCACCATCCCAAACGCTTTGAAGTAAGTCAGACCCATGCGACGAATCGTATCAAGTCCCACCAGCGGATTGATTACTGAACTGAAGCTTTGCGTGTAGCCGGCAACGGCGAGGGCCATGGGGTAATAAAAGATCGCCCAGCCCAGACTCAGCAGTAACAGCAACACAATCACCATACCGCCTGCTAAATATTTTGTGAACAGGAGCAGTCCACCAGTCGGATCGTTGAGCTGCTTTTTCGATTTCTCAGCTTCCTGACTGATCTGGTAACCGGGACGTAGTTGATTGAGTTTCTTGTCCGCCTCTTCGAGCTTTTTAGGATCGGCGTTGGGATCGAAGATAGGAGAAAGACCATTCGGGTCGGACGCTGCTTCGTTCTTATCCGGCGGCGCTTGCGCGAGTGGCGAGGGCGAGCTTGCCGAGCCGTTGAAGAGGCCAAACAACAGAACAACTATCAATGCGATAGTTGGCCCCCAAGTGACCACGGTCACACCAATGCCTAAGCCAAACGGTACGGCCAGATCGTCCCATAACGAAAACTCACTAAAGTCAGGCATGAAGCTGCGATCCATTCGCCCCCAGGCCACCTGACTGATCACATGAGAGATACAACCAAACATGATCACCGAGGCCACCAGCCGGCCGCGAAATCCGGCGAGCAACAGCAAGCCATAAAAGGCAGCGCCAAAAACGAGCGCGAGTTTGTGTTGCAGCGGGTAGCCAAGCGCACGACCAAAATCTGCAAAGCCAAAACCGGAGGTTTGAAATGTTTGGCGCGCCGCTTTGTGCCGAAGTTGTGCAATTGGCGAACAGAGATCGCCACACAATGGGCAAAGGGGAATTTTGCTGGCACCAACAAATTTTGGACACTGATCGCAAAACCCATTGCCACAATCGCGACAAACATACTTGCCCTCAGCTTCAGGATGTTGACTGCAAACGCTGGCTGCCGACGGAATGGCTACCGACCTAACCGGCATCGCCGCAGCCTGAGCAGGCTTGTTTGCTGAGACCTCAGGCGTCGGCGACGAAGCTGCCGCGGCAGGGTCATAAGGAACGCGCTCGGCCGCGAAGGCCGCACGGAGCATCGGCACGCGTCCGGCATCCAGCCAGCTCAAGTTGCCCTTGCTTACCTTGTCGTTCGGCTGGACACAACCTTCAACGATCCACTGCTTGAGTGTTTCCAGGTCTGTTTCAAAGACGCCTTCGGGCGTGCTCACACGCCAAGTTTCAAGTTGTGCGCTCATGCGGGTCTCCTCGTTGGTTAAGCGAGAAACAGTCGGAATGCTTCGAATCTGAGTCGAAGCTGCGGGTTAGGGGGTGGGCGTCCCAAAAGAACGGTTTTCGCGGTTGGGCCAAAAATGAGGTCAGTCGGGGCCGACTGCTAGATAATTTTATGTTGCGGGGGTAAACGGAGTCAATACATTAATCTCAGCCCCAAATCATGGGGCTCTCGAACACAGGGATTCTCTTGCCAGACGCGACAGCCAGTAGAGACTGCGTAAGTTCAGAAGATGTTTTGGCCCGCTTCAGTAGCTCAGGCCTGATGCTCTTGGGGCCGACTCGCTAGATTCCCAACACGTCGATCAGTTCCTGCACCGCCGCGGCGCTCTTCTGTAGGGCGATGCGTTCGTCGGCGAGCAAGTTGATCTCGATGATTTGTTCGAGGCCGCGCGCGCCGAGTTTGCAGGGCACGCCGACGTAAAGTCCGTTAATGCCATACTCGCCTTCGAGAAAAGCGGCG
>JANMKA010000068.1:0-22402 GCA_031371765.1 Blastocatellia bacterium | reverse complement strand
CAGTTTTACTTTCGGACAACGGACGTGACGGGAGTGGCGACACTGCCGACCGGAGTCGAGATGGTGATGCCGGGAGACAACGTGGCGATGGAGATCGAGCTGATTGCGCCAATCGCGATGGAGAAGGGCTTGCGCTTCGCTCTTCGCGAAGGCGGTCGTACGGTGGGCGCCGGCACGGTGTCAGAGGTGGTCGAGTAGGCAGTCGGCCGCAGCAGTAGGCAGAAAGACAAAGTATTGCCGATTTCCAATTGCCGATTGCCGATTGGAAAGACACGCAGCGGCGCAGAGTTAATTCGGAAATTGGCAATCGGAAATCGGAAATAAGAAAAGATGCCACGCGATAACATTGTTCTTCAGTGTAATGATTGTAAGAGTCGGAACTACGTAACGACCAAGAATAAGAAGACCACGCCTGATCGGCTTGAGTTTAGCAAGTTCTGTCGCCGTTGCCGCAAACACACTGATCATAAAGAGACTAAGTAACGATGAACGCGGAACGCGGAACGCGGAACGTTCTGCTTTCATCGTTCCGCGTTCATCGTTGCCACAGGGGTATAGTGTCAACGGTTAGCACGTCGGTCTCCAAAACCGAAAGTCCGGGTTCGAATCCTGGTACCCCTGCCAGCTTTGAAGCAATGAGTGATTGGCGAAGAAGGTTGACTAAGTAATGGCTGAGACAGATAACCCAGACACGTCGATGGTGCCGCCGGCACCGCGCGCGGCGCGTTTTGGCGAAGGCACGGAAGGCAAGCCCGCTCGGCGCGAACGTGGCTTGAGCGGACCGCGCAAGGGTGCATTTGGACGTTTGGCTCAGTTCCTGCGCGACGTGCGCGCGGAAATGAACCGCGTCTCCTGGCCTTCAGTAACCGAGGTTAAGAACACCACGATCATCACGTTGGTCGCAGTTATCTTCTTCGCGATTTATCTATTTCTGGTGGACAGAGTTTGGGCGTTCCTACTGGTCCAACTTAACCATTTGCTCAACTGGATGACCGGAGTTTGATCACCAAGGAAACATTAATGGAGCACTGGTTCATACTTCATACATACTCCGGCCACGAGAAAAAGGTGCGCGACAGCCTGGAGGCGCGCATTCGTGACATGGATCTGCAGACCGAGATCACGAAGGTGCTGGTTCCGACGGAAACTGTCGTAGAAATGCGCGGCAACAAGCGGATCGAGTCGTCGCGGATGTTTTACCCGGGTTACGTGCTGGTGCAGATTGAATGCGATGAGCGCGGGCATATTCCCGACCATGTGTTTCATCTGATTAAGTCCACGCCTAAGGTTACCGGTTTCGTTGGTGGCCACAATCCGACGCCGCTGACACCGCAGGAAGTCGACCAGATTGTTAACCAGCAGGCAGAGGCGGCAGAGAAACCGAAACCGAAATTTTCTTATGCGTCCGGCGAAACGGTGCGAATTAAGTCGGGACCGTTCCAGAGCTTTACTGGCAAAGTGGAAGAAGTTAACGAAGACAAGTCAACGCTGAAGGTGACAGTGACCATCTTTGGTAGATCAACTCCAGTCGAGTTGAATTTCCTGGACGTTGAAAAGGTCACGTTTGCGGAAGAAGAGTAAAGGAGCGTAAACCGGGAACCGGAAACTGTTAACCGTAAAAGCGTCGTCGCCTCATTTCTTACGGTTCTCTGTTCACGGTTTACAGTTCACGAGTTAAAGATGGCAAAGAAAATAACAGGCTACATTAAGTTGCAAGTTCCCGCCGGCAAGGCGAATCCGGCGCCTCCGATTGGTCCCGCGTTGGGCCAGCACGGCGTGAACATCATGGAATTCTGCAAGGCGTTTAATGCCAAGACGGCGCAGATGGATCCCGATCTAAAAATTCCGGTGGTCATCACCGTCTATGCGGATCGTTCGTTTACGTTTGAAACGAAGACGCCGCCCGCCGCGGATTTGCTGAAAAAAGCGGCCGGTATTCCCAAGGGTTCCGGCAAGCCCAACCGCGAAAAGGTGGGCACGATATCGAAAGCGAAGATCGAAGAGATTGCGAAAACCAAGCTGCAGGATTTGAACACCACAAACCTGGAGTCAGCTATTAAGACGATTTCGGGAACGGCCCGGCAGATGGGGCTGACGATTGAGTAGCATTTCCGATTGTCGATTGCCAATTGCCGATTTGAGTCGGGTGGCGAGAACGTCGGTTTGAGAGGGAGGGGTTTGTGAGGGTCAACGGTTGCCCCAATCGGCAATCGGAAATTGGCAATCGACAATCCCGTTCGCACCTCAGGAGTAATTAATGAAGAAGCACGGCAAGAAATACAACGCGGCGGCTGAGAAAATTGAAGTCGGCCGCAAGTACAACCTCGAAGACGCGGTAACAAAACTCAAAGAAATTGCTTTTGCCAAGTTTGATGAAACAGTTGAGTTGACAGTCTGGCTGGGAGTCGACCCTCGCAAGGCTGACCAGTTAGTACGCGGCACCATCGTTCTGCCCCACGGTCTCGGCAAATCCAAAAAGGTTCTGGTCATCGCCCAGGGCGAAAAGATCAAAGAAGCCGAAGAAGCCGGCGCCGATTTTGTCGGTGGCGAGGACATGGTCGAGAAGATCAAAGGCGGTTGGCTTGATTTCGATGCCGTCGTTTCTACTCCCGACATGATGCGACTGGTTGGCGGACTCGGCAAAGTGCTGGGCCCGCGCGGCCTGATGCCGAATCCGAAAACCGGCACGGTCACGTTTGACGTCAAGACGGCGGTGAAAGAAACCAAGGCCGGCAAAGTTGAATATCGCGTCGATAAGACGGGTGTGATTCACGTTGGCGTCGGCAAAGTTTCTTTTGATGCGGACAAGCTTCGCGACAATGCGCGTGTGCTGCTCGAGGCAATTGTGAAAGCAAAGCCGTCGACCGCTAAAGGTAAGTATGTAAAGAAAGTAAATCTGGCGGCGACAATGAGCCCGGGCGTGTTGCTTGATGAGGCTGCGTACGTCAAATAGTTTGGAGCGACCAGGATGAAAACAAAAGCACAAAAGCAAAAAGATTTGGAGGCTCTTGCAGAGCAGTTTAAGCAGGCGAACGCAGCGATGCTGGTCGGCTTTCAGGGCATGACGGTGCAAAAGGACCAGGAGCTGCGCAATCAGTTGCGCGAAGCGGGCGTTAGCTACGGCGTCGTAAAGAACACGTTAGCGCGCAAGGCCGCTGAAGGAACCGTTCTCGAACAAGCTGCCGATCAGTTCAAAGGTGTCACTGCGGTGGCGCTGAGCAAGCAGGATCCGGTGGGACTTTCAAAGGCGATCGCCAAGTTTACCAAGGCGAACCCTGAGATTTTCAAATTTAAGGTGGGCATTGTGGAAGGCAAAGTAGTTGCCTTGCGCGATGTTGAAGCCATCGCCAGCTTGCCTTCGAAGGAAGAGTTGATTTCGAAGATCATGTTCTTGTTGAACGCGCAGGCGCAGCGAATAGCGACGGCGCTGTCGGCGGTGCCGCGAAACCTGGCGATCGTAGTCAAACAGATTGGTGATCAAAAAGGCGGAGAGGCCGCCTGAGAGATTTTGGAATGCGGAATGCAGATTTCGGAGTGGAGTTCTATCCGCAATCCGAAGTCAGCAATCAGCAATGTGGACAGTGGTGGGCCGGACGCGAAAAACGAGCGCAGCGATTAGTCAGATCGCAAATGGCGCTTCGGATGATTTCAAAGATGCGATGCAGCAAATTTGAAAAAGTCCCGTGGGTTCTCCTGCTGCAAATCGTAAACAACAGCAACAATGGAACCCTTTGAGGAGGATTAGGTAATCATGGCACTTTCAAATCAAGAAATTCTGGACGCTCTAAAAGAAAAGAGCCTGCTGGAAACTTCTGAACTGGTAAAGATGATCGAGGAAGCGTTCGGCGTTTCAGCCGCAGCCGCAGCCGTGGCTGCACCGGCTGCCGCAGGCGGTGGCGGAGAAGCCGCTGCAGCTGCCGAAGAGAAAACGGAGTTTGACGTTATTCTGCAGGCCATTGGCGGCAACAAGATCAACGTAATCAAAGTTGTCCGCGAAGTGACCGCGCTGGGCTTGAAAGAAGCCAAGGATCTCGTCGAAGCGGCTCCTAAGGCAGTCAAGGAAGGCGTTTCCAAAGAAGAAGCCGAAACCATCAAGACGAAACTGACTGACGCGGGGCGCGACCGTCGAGGTTAAGTAAGGTTTCAGTTGTCGGGTGTCGGGTGCCGATTATCAACTGACCGGCCCCGACGTCTTTATGCCCGTACAGCTTTTGGCACGGTCGTTCGCTTGACACTCATCGTTGCAGTGGTTAAGTTGGGAGAGTATTGAGGGCGCTGGCATTACTCCCAAAAAAAATCGACATAGAAGCAATCGCTTTTTGCCAAATAAGCGGTCAGGGCATTGTGCGCTCTGACCGCGCTTCGGCATTTTTATAGCTTTTGAGGGCTCGGCTGTCAGCCATCAGCAAGTTGACGTTGAGCATCAGTGCCCCCGCACCCCGTTTTTAATCGAGCCGATAGCTGGCAGCTGACAGCTATTGTTAAGGAACTCTTCATGCAAGGAAATCTACTTCAAGCAGTGAGCACAGGATTGGGACGGCGCACGAGTCAGGCGCCCGAACGCGTCGATTTCTCCAAGATTTCGACAGCCGTGAAAATCCCGAATCTGATCGAGATTCAAAGGGAATCCTACAATCGTTTTCTTCAAATGGATTTCCTGCCGGAAGAGCGCGAGAACACCGGCCTCCAGGCGGTGTTTGAATCGGTTTTCCCGATCTCGGATTTCCGCGGCACCGCCACGCTCGATTTTGTCGAGTATCAGATTGGCAACTGGCAGTGCAAGTGCGGCCGTTTGGAAGGTTTGAATTACCTTCGCGCGAACTGTAAGAACTGCGGCTCGACCATCAAGGTCAATCCGTTGGCTTCCGGCGAAACGCTTTGTCACAAGTGCGGCACCTTTAACTCTGTGCGACCCCAGCTCTGCGAAAACTGCGGCGAGCCCGTCGGCTTGAAGCATAAGCATGACGAGCAGGAGTGTCAGGAGCGCGGCATGAGTTACAGCGTTCCGTTGAAAGTAAAGATCCGCCTGACCGTCTACGACAAGGATGCCGAGACCGAGACGTTGTCGATTCGCGATATCAAAGAAGAGGAAGTCTTCTTCGGTGAAATTCCGCTGATGACCGACAACGGCACGTTCATCATCAACGGCACCGAGCGCGTGATCGTTTCTCAGCTTCATCGCAGCCCCGGTGTGTTCTTCAAGCGCGGCGCCATCTACATCGCCAAGATCATTCCTTACCGTGGCTCGTGGGTTGAGTTTGAATACGATCAGAAAAATCTGCTTTACGTGCGCGTGGGCAAGCGCAAATTTCTCGCGTCCATTTTTCTGCGCGCGCTGGGACTCTGGTGGGGCAAGGAATCTGACGGCAAGCTCGCAAAAAGCGATTCGCATCTTGAAGACCGGGTAAAGAATGGCTCTTTTGCTGACGAAGATATCCTGCGCACTCTTTATGTCACTGACGAAATTCGCGTCGAAGACGGCCGGCTGATGATTCAGGTTCCCGAACAGGGAGCGAGCAGCCTGGTCGGCATGAAGGTCGATTTTGATATCAAAGGCCGCGGCCCTGACGCGATCGTTCGTTCCGGAAAGAAAGTAACTCCTTCCTCGCTGGAAGCTTTACGCAAAGCAAACATCGGCGAAGTTGAGATGGAGGCGTCTCAGTTTGAAGGCGCGTACGCAGTCGCCGACATCGTCAACAAGGAAAGCGGCGAGGTAATCCTCGAAGCCAACAACGAGATCAACCCGGCCAAGTTGCAGGAGATCGTCGAAGGCGGCATCGATAGCTTTTCGGTGTTCTTTCCCGAACGCGACGACATCGGTTCCATTCTGTCGCAGACGCTGAAGAAAGATGTCATCAGCAAGCCAGTCGACGCGCTGCTCGAAATTTATCGCAAGATGCGTCCCGGCGATCCGCCGACGGTGCAGACTGCCTACAAGTTGCTCGAGGCGATGTTCTTCGATCCGCGCAAGTTTGATTTCTCGCGCGTGGGCCGTCTGAAGTTCAACATCAAGATGGGCAAGCCGGAGCGCGATCGCATCAATGATCCGCTACTTTCCGCGAAAGATTTCTACGAAGTCGTTGCTTACGTTTTGAAGATGCGTAAGAACCCGTCGGAGTATCAGGCTGACGATATCGATCACCTTGGCAACCGGCGCGTGCGCGCTGTCGGTGAGTTGCTCGAAAATCAGTTCCGCATCGGTCTCGAGCGAATGGAACGCGCCATCAAGGAAAAGATGTCGATCCATCAGGAAATGCAGACCACGATGCCGCGCGATTTGATCAACGCCAAGCCGGTCACCGCTGCCGTCCGCGAGTTCTTTGGTTCCAGTCAGCTTTCGCAGTTCATGGACCAGACGAATCCGCTTTCCGAGATTACGCACAAACGCCGCTTGTCGGCGCTTGGACCAGGCGGTCTTTCTCGTGAGCGCGCCGGCTTTGAAGTGCGCGACGTTCATCCGACTCACTATGGCCGCATCTGCCCTATCGAGACTCCTGAAGGTCCGAACATCGGTTTGATTTCGAGTCTTTCCTGTTTCGCGCGCATCAATGAATTTGGTTTCATCGAAGCGCCCTATCGGAAAGTGACTGACGGCCGTGTGGTTGAGTATGTGCGCATCCTCAATGGCGGCGACACTAAACTCAAGCCGGGCGAGCATATCCCGCAGGAAGAAGTTGAGAAGGCGAATCGCAAGCTGGCCGCCAGTGGCCGGAAGGCCGAGTTTGAACCCTGGCCGTTCTATCTGACGGCGTGGGAAGAAGACAAACACGTCGTGGGCCAGGCGAACATCGAACTCGACGAAACGCGCTACATCGTTAACGAACGCAATGCTGCGCGCAAAGCCGGCGAGTTTATTCTCGCCTTGCGCAAAGACATTGAATACGTTGACGTGTCGCCGAAACAGCTCGTCTCGGTAGCCGCTTCGCTGATTCCGTTTTTGGAAAACGACGACGCGAACCGCGCCTTGATGGGTTCGAACATGCAACGCCAGTCCGTACCGCTGTTGCGCGCTGAAGCGCCGTACATCGGCACGGGTATGGAGAAGACTACTGCCCGCGATTCCGGTGCAGTTGTAACCGCGCGCCGTGATGGCGTGGTTGATTACGTCGATTCCGAGCGTTTGATCATTAAAGCCGATCACCATGTTGACGGCACCATCTCGCGCGAGGTGACGGCGGACATCTACACACTGATCAAGTTCAAAAGATCCAACCAGAACACCTGTATCAACCAGCGACCCATCGTGCACGTTGGTGAACGAGTAGAAAAAGGCCAGGTCATCGCCGATGGTCCCTGTACCGATCGCGGCGAGCTGGCGCTGGGACGTAACGTCCTGGTGGCTTTCATGCCCTGGCGCGGCTACAACTTTGAAGACGCGATTCTGGTTTCCGAGCGGTTGGTGAAAGAGGATTACTACACCTCAATTCACATTGAAGAGCTGGAAATTGAAGCGCGCGATACCAAGCTGGGACCGGAAGAGATCACCCGCGACATCCCCAACGTCGGCGAGAACATGCTGCGTGACCTTGACGACAGCGGCATCATTCGCATCGGCGCGCAGGTTAAGCCGGGTTCGATTTTGGTCGGCAAAGTCACGCCGAAGGGCGAGACGCAGTTGACTGCTGAAGAAAAACTTTTGCGTGCGATCTTCGGCGAAAAGGCCGGCGACGTAAAAGACGCTTCGCTCGTTTCACCTCCGGGCATCGACGGTACGGTTGTCGACGTTCAGGTGTTCACCCGCAAAGGGCAGGAAAAGGATCAGCGTTCGTTGACTATCGAGCAGGAAGAAGAAGACCGCCTGCGACGCGATCTCGAAGACGAGATTCGGATTCTGCAGGAACAACGCGACCAGCGCATTCACGAGTTGCTCGATGGCCGCAAGCTTTCGGCGGACCTGACAGTAAACCGCGAGGTGGTTATTCCCAAGGGTGTAACTATCACGCGCGAAATGCTCGAAGGCATCGAAGCCAAGGTACTGCGAAAAGTTCAAATGGCTTCTTCGCGTGTCGACGTCGGCGCCGAGATCAAGGAATACGAAGATCGCACCGAACGCCAGATCAAGATTCTTTCGGACATTTACGAAGAGAAGATTGCCAAGCTGCGACAGGGTGACGAGTTGGCGCCGGGCGTCATCAAGATGGTCAAGGTCTTCATCGCCATGAAGCGCAAGCTTTCCGTTGGCGACAAGATGGCGGGACGTCACGGAAACAAGGGCGTGATTGCGCGCATTCTGCCGGAAGAAGACATGCCTTACCTGCCTGACGGCACGCCAGTGGAAATCGTGCTCAACCCGCTCGGCGTGCCATCGCGCATGAACGTCGGTCAGATTTTGGAAACGCATCTCGGCTGGGCCGCACGCGTGCTCGGTGTTCACTTTGCGACGCCGGTGTTCGACGGCGCAACTGAAGCAGAAATCAAAGACAAGCTGAGAGAGGCCGGCGTGAAAGCCACCGCACTCGGCTTGCCGGAAATCATCAACGAGTCAGGCAAGGCGATTCTTTACGACGGCCTGGCGGGCGAACCATTTGAGCAGAAGGTGACGGTTGGTTACATCTACATGCTCAAGCTGTCGCATCTCGTTGACGACAAGATTCACGCGCGTTCAATTGGACCATACAGCTTGATCACGCAGCAGCCGCTGGGTGGTAAGGCGCAGTTTGGCGGACAGCGATTTGGAGAAATGGAAGTGTGGGCGCTGGAAGCTTATGGTGCGGCGCACATTCTGCAGGAACTGCTGACTGCAAAGTCAGACGACGTTGCCGGCAGATCCAAAATCTACGAAGCGATCGTCAAGGGCGAAGCGGATTTCGATCCAGGTTTGCCGGAATCGTTCAACGTGCTGGTGCGCGAGCTGCAGTCGCTGTGTCTGGACGTGGAATTGATCAATAAGGTAGTGCCGGGCAACGGTGACGCGAACGGTGACGGGATCGGCGAAGCGCTCATTACCGCTGCGGCGGAATAAATTGGTCTTAGGTCTTTGGACTTAGGTCTTCGCTGTGGCACCGAAAGGCTCGGTAACAGTCAAAGACCAAAGACCCAGGACCAAAGCCCGTTAAGCAATTGTGCTCGGTTTATAGGGCAACGGAGAAAATCAAGTGTTTCGATTTCAACAAGAGAAGACGCAATTAGCTCCAGACTTTGAAGCGATTCGAATCTCGCTGGCCTCACCGGAAAAGATCCGGCACTGGTCGCACGGCGAGGTCACGAAGCCGGAGACGATTAACTACCGCACGTTCAAGCCTGAGCGCGATGGACTCTTCTGCGCGCGCATTTTTGGGCCGGTAGCTGATTGGGAATGCCTCTGCGGCAAGTACAAACGCATGAAACATCGCGGCGTGATTTGCGATAAGTGCGGCGTGGAAGTGACGCAGGCAAAAGTGCGCCGCGAACGTCTGGGCCACATCGATCTGGCCAGCCCCTGTTCGCACGTCTGGTTCTTCAAGGGCTTGCCTTCACGTATCGGTCACCTGCTGGACATCCCGTTGCGCGAGCTGGAAAAAGTTCTCTACTTCGAAGCCTACATTGTTATCGATCCGGGCGACGTGCCGGGAATCAAAGAGCGCGAGCTGCTGACGGACGAACGTTATCGCGAGCTGGTGCGTGACTATCCGGCCGCCTTTGTCGCCAAAATGGGCGCCGAAGCGATCAAAGAACTGCTGATGATGGTTAAGGTCGAAGAGTTGTCGATCGAACTTCGCAAGCGCATGCGCGAAGAAACTTCGCAGCAGAAGAAACTGAAATATTCCAAACGCCTGAAAGTTGCGACTTCATTCTTGAAGTCCGGCAATCGTCCGGAATGGATGATCCTGGATGTGATTCCGGTCATCCCCCCCGAGCTTCGGCCTTTGGTGCCTTTGGATGGTGGCCGTTTCGCAACTTCCGATCTTAACGACCTCTATCGTCGCGTCATCAACCGCAACAACCGTTTGAAGAAGCTGATGGAGCTGCGCGCGCCGGAAGTTATTGTGCGCAATGAAAAGCGCATGCTGCAGGAAGCAGTCGACGCGCTGTTTGACAACGGGCGTCGCGGCCGGGTGCTGCGTGGCGTCAACAATCGCCCGCTGAAATCTTTGAGCGGAACTTTGAAAGGCAAGCAGGGACGTTTTCGTCAGAACCTGTTGGGTAAACGCGTCGACTACTCAGGCCGTTCGGTGATCGTCGTCGGTCCGGAATTGAAACTGCACCAGTGCGGTTTGCCCAAGAAGATGGCGCTCGAACTGTTCAAGCCATTCATCTACAACCAACTTGAAAAACAGCAACACGCTGCCACCATCAAGCAGGCGCGGGAAATGGTCGAGCGGCAGGAGCCGGTTGTTTGGGACATTCTCGAAGAAGTAATTCGCGAGCATCCGGTGCTGCTGAATCGCGCACCGACGCTCCATCGTCTGGGCATTCAGGCGTTCGAGCCGGTGCTGGTCGAAGGCAAAGCTATCAAGATCCATCCGCTGGTCTGTACCGCCTTCAACGCTGACTTTGACGGCGATCAGATGGCCGTGCACATTCCGCTTTCGCCCGAAGCGCAGATTGAAGCTGCGGTCTTGATGCTTTCGAGCAACAACATTCTCAGTCCGGCGAGTGGCCAACCAATCGCCGTGCCTTCGCAGGACATCGTGCTTGGTATTTACTACTTGACGCGCGACAAGCCCGGCGCGAAAGGCGAGGGTCGAGTTTTCGCTTCACTTGAAGAAGTGCTGCTGGCGCTTGACGCGCAATATGTTACGACGCAGACGCCAATCAAACTGCGCATTCAGGGCGATCTGATCGACCTGACACAGGAACACGATCAGCAGGACATTCTGCGCGCGGTCGTTCAGGACGATGTGCGGCGTGTCATTAATACAACTGTCGGCCGCGTCATCTTTAACGATTCGATTCCTGCCGGCTTGCCATTTATCAACGGCACGCTGAAGAAAAAAGGACTGCAGTCGCTCGTCAATTATGCGCACATTCGTCTTGGTCACGAGATGACTGTGAAGATGCTCGACGATTTAAAGAGCCTCGGCTTCCTTTACGCCACCCGGGCCGGCATTTCGATCGGCATCGACGATTTGGTTACGCCCGATGCGAAGAAGGGACTGGTTCACAAAGCTGAGCAGGACGTGATTGCGGTTGAGCAACAGTATCTCGACGGCGTCATCACCAACGGCGAACGCTACAACAAAGTCATCGCTATCTGGTCCGAAGTGACCGACAAAGTTGCCAAAGAAATGTTCAAGGCGATGGACGAGCGCGAGAAGTCATCGGGCGAGCTAAATCCTATTCTGGTGATGAGCGATTCCGGCGCGCGCGGCAGTGCGCAACAGATTCGCCAGTTGGCGGGTATGCGCGGCTTGATGGCGCGGCCTTCCGGCGAAATCATCGAGACACCAATTCACGCGAACTTCCGCGAAGGCCTGAACGTGTTGCAGTACTTCATCTCAACACACGGCGCGCGTAAAGGTCTCGCCGATACGGCATTGAAAACCGCCGACTCGGGTTACTTAACACGTCGACTGGTTGACGTGGCGCAGGACGTAATCATTAGCGAACAGGACTGCGGCACACTGCGCGGCATTCCCGCGAGCGCGATTGTGGAAGGCGGCGAGGAAATCGAGTCGCTGCGCGATCGCATCGTTGGCCGCACCGCTCTGGAAGATGTTATCGATCCAGTCGAAGGCCGCACCATCGTCGAAACCAATCAGGAAATCGACGAAGGCCTGGCAGCCGAGATTCAACGTTCCGGCGCGCAACGCGTTCGCATTCGTTCAGTGTTGACTTGCGAATCGCGTCGGGGCTGCTGCATCAAATGCTACGGACGCAACCTGGCTACCGGCCGGCCGGTGGAAATCGGTGAAGCGGTCGGCGTGATCGCGGCCCAGTCAATCGGCGAGCCCGGCACACAGCTCACCATGCGCACGTTCCACATCGGCGGTACGGCGCGCCTGGAAGAGTCGTCCAAGCACGAAGCGCGGCAGGACGGCGTGATCAAATACGTCGAACTGCAAACGGTAAAGAGCCGCAAAGGCGAGCGCATCGCCATGAACCGCAATGGTTCACTGACGATCATGGACGATCGTGGACGCGAAGTTGCGCGTTATCAAATCGTTTATGGCGCGCACATTCTAGTCGAAGACGGCGCCCGCGTAACGCAGGATCAATTGCTGGCCACCTGGGATCCGTTCACCTTCGCAATTCTGACGGAAGTTGCGGGACACATTAAGTTCCAGGACTTGAAGGAAGGTGTGACCTACGACGAAGAAGTAGACGAGGTAACCGGTCAGTCGCGCATGGTTGTGAAAGACTCGCCTGACGAGAAGAAACAACCGCGTATGGAAATTCGCAACGCCAGCAACAAGATACTTAAGACGTATCAGATGCCGGTGCGCGCGAACCTGATGGTGGTCGACGGCGAAACGGTAGAGCCCGGCGACGTAATCGCCAAGATTCCACGCGAGACAACGAAGACCAAGGACATCACTGGCGGTCTGCCGCGCGTCGTTGAGTTGTTCGAAGCAAGACGTCCGGCGGAAACTGCCGTAATGTCGGAAATCGACGGCCTGGTTGCGCTTGGTCCAATCGCTAAGGGCAAACGCAAGCTCATCATTACCGGCGACGATGGCGAGGAACGCGAGTATGACATTCCGCGCGGCACGCACATCAACGTGCAGGAAGGTGACCGCGTACGCGCCGGCGAAGCGCTGATGGATGGCCCGCTCAACCCGCACGACATTCTGCGTGTTCTGGGAATGCAGCGCCTGCAGGAGTACCTCGTTAATGAAATCCAGGAGGTCTATCGTCTGCAGGGCGTGAACATCAACGACAAGCACATCGAAGTGATTGTTCGTCAGATGCTGCGCTGGGTGAAAATCAAGGAAGTGGGAGACACCGACTTCCTGCTTGAAGAGCAGGTTGATCGGTTCCGCTTCACTGACGAGAACGAGCGCGTGGTCGGCGTGAAGGGCGAAGTCGCACAGGCTGAACCGCTGTTGCTGGGTATCACCAAAGCGTCGCTGTCGACCGATTCGTTTATCTCCGCGGCGTCATTCCAGGAAACGACACGCGTGTTGACGGAAGCGGCGATTTCCGGACGCATCGACTATCTGCGTGGTTTGAAGGAAAACGTGATCATGGGGCGGTTGATTCCGGCCGGCACCGGCATGGAGTATTACCGCAACGTCGACATCGAACGCGATGAAACGCTTGATCAAGTTCGCGATCGTGACCTCGATGAGTTTCCCGACATCGTCGGTGGCCATGACATGACGGCACCGCCGGCACGTGAGCCCCTGGTTACTGCCAGTACTGATGGCGAACCGGACGAGGTAGCTGAATAGGACAAACGTCCAGCTCTCTTTTGAGGGAGTTTCTGAAGAATAGGGACAGGCAGCAATGCCTGCCCTATTTTTTTTTGAAAATCAAAGATAGTAATCGCGGGATGCTGTCTGCAGGCGTATCGGGATCACGCCATTCATCTAACCGGCGCACCTCAAATCCAGCCGCCAAACCATCATTCACAAAGTCTGAAACGTTGTGAAGAAATGCGGGCACCAGTTCGCGCTCGCCCGTTTGCGTGTTGCTGAATTGGGCCTGGCCGCCCATTAATTGTCGCATTGGATGCAACTCGCAAATGAAAAGTTCTCCGTTTGGTCGCAGCAACCGAACAGCTTCTGCGAACACTGGCTGCAACTGTTCGACGTGTTCCAGAATCAACATCGCAATGACGACGTCCGCCGCGTCGTCGGCCAGCGGCCAGTTGGCGCGGACATCGTGTTGAACGAAGCGCACTTTTGGATCTTGAATGCGTGTCGCAGCGCGCCGCAGCATCTCTTCAGAAAAATCGAGTGCGGTGATACTCGCGGCCTGCGTCGCCAGCCATTCGGTGTTGCGCCCAGTGCCGCAACCGATCTCAACGATGTCACGCTCCGCGATCGGTATATCCACTTGGCGTAAGACTGCTCCGGCCAGCTCGCGCGTGCGATTGGGATCGGTGTCGTAGGTTGCGGCCCAGCGATCGTAGGCTGCGGCAATCCCACTTTCTTTCCCGACGTTGCTCATCTTGCAAATCATAACTGCGATGGGATAATCGCCAAAGCACACAGAAAAACAGGTAGTGTCCTAATCAACTTTAGGACACTACCGAAAAACAATCCGACCATGGGTGATGACGAATGCCTAGAAAAATCTCTGCGATCGATAGCAAGCGATTAAAAAATCTGCCTGGCGCGCGTAAAGCCGCACTGCCTGATTTCATACGGCCGCAGCTGGCGACGCTGGTAGCCGACGCGCCCGGCGGCGATGACTGGCTGCACGAATTAAAGTTTGATGGCTATCGCATGGTTTGCCATCTTCATCGTGGCAAGGCGCGTTTCTGGAGTCGCAACCAGAAAGACTGGACCGAGAAGTTTCCTAATTTGAGTAAGGCGCTAAAGGTCCTGCCGGCAACTGCGGCGATCCTCGATGGCGAAGTTGTGGTTGTCGACAAAGCCGGCCGCAGCAGCTTTCAGAAATTGCAGCAGTCGATGAAAGGTGGCGCGGCGAGTTTTGTTTTTCAGATCTTCGATCTTCTTTATCTTGATGGCTATAACCTCAAGGGCGTTCCATTACGAGAAAGGAAAGCGCTGCTCGAAGATTTGTTAGTTGGGCTCGATGCAAAAGGCCCGCTGCGGTATAGCGAGCATATCGTGGGCGATGGCGACCGCTTTTTCAAACAGGCCTGCGCGTATGGCATCGAAGGGATTGTCTCTAAGCTTGCTGATTCTGTTTACGAATCGACGCGCACTCGTAGTTGGCTGAAGGTTAAGTGCACCAAGCGTCAGGAGTTTGTTATCGCCGGTTACACCCCCTCGAAAAAAGACTTTCCCGGTTTCGGATCATTGATACTTGGAGTTTACGACAAGGGAAAGCTTGCCTATTCGGGCCGCGTCGGCACGGGCTTTAGCATTAAGCAGCGTTTGGAATTGCAGAAGAAACTGGATGGCATTGCGCAGCCGGCGCCGCCGTTCGCCACAACACCAAAAGACCCGGGCTTGCGAGACGCGCACTGGGCCAAGCCGCAGTTGGTGGGCGAAGTCGAGTTTACCGAATGGACGGAAGAAGGTTCGATCCGGCACCCGTCGTTTCAAGGATTGCGTGAAGATAAGAAAGCGAAAGACGTAGTTCGTGAGGAGCCGGCGTAATGCAACCGTTAGTTTGCGTTGGTTGCCGATCCTTCAAGTTGAGTGAAAGCGAGCCAACGCAAACTAACAGTTTGCTTTACAACTCTTCCTTCATCAGTTCCTTGTTGATTGCGACAGCCGCCTGCGCGCCTTCCGAAGCAGCGACAATCACGAATTGAACCAGGCGCGAAGCGTCGCCCGCGACGTAGACACCGGGAACATTCGTTGCTTCGTATTCGCCGGTTGCCACGCAGCCCTGTTCTGTAAGTTCGCAGCCAAGCCTTTTGGGCAAGTCGGACGCTTGCCGTTGCCCAGTGCTGAAAAACATCGCCCGCCTTTGAATCGCTGCTCCAGCAGCAAACACAATCCGATCAAGTACGCCGTCGGTTCCTTCGAGCCGCAGTATCCGTTCTTCACGCACGGGGATGTTGTGCTGGGCCAGGCGCGCCAGATCCTTGGCGGACAATTCCGCTGGACCATCAGTGCACAACACGAGATCGCGACTCCATAAAATTAGTTCAAGGGTCAAACCTAATCCGTTCTCGCCCCTTCCGTAAACCGCCAGCGGCTGATCGCGCACTTCCCAACCATCACAATAGGGACAATGAAACACGCTGCGGCCGTAGAGCGACTCGAGGCCTTCCAGCTTCGGAATTTCATCGACTACGCCAGTTGCAATCAGCAGCTTGCGCGCCGCGGCACGTTCACCGTTACTAAGTGTGACTTCAAAACCCTGTTCCAAACGCCGGGCGTCAGTCACTTCGATCTGCAGCAGTTTCACCGTCTCGTAGGATTTCAGCTCCTCGCGCCCTAAGCGTAGGAATTCTGAAGGATCAATGCCATCGCGTGTCAGGTAGTTGTGCAGCCCGTGCGATGCCGCATTACGCGGGTGGCCTGCGTCGCAAAGCAAGACGCGCCGGCGGCAGCGACCCAAAACCAGCGCGCCGTTGAGACCCGCCGGGCCCGCGCCAACAATGATTACGTCAAACAAGGAATTATCCATTTTTACATTCGCTGAAGTGTCCGGGGATTTTCGCCGCTGAGCTGAACAGCGGCGGATGAACTTGAAGGGGGCTGATTGGGGGAGGGCAGTATAACAGCAAAGGACCGGCGAGCGTCGAAATCGATGCTCGCCGGTCCAGTCCAAGGGGTTAGGGTTTTCGTTACGGAGTCATACCGGGAGGCTTTGCTCCCTGCGGACAGAGCCACAGTTCGACCAGCAGCACATCGCGCGGTGGGCCAACCAGGGTAATGACGCGCGTGCCGTTGATGCCTCGGGAGTTGACCAGGTAATCGACGATGCGAGTCGTGTGCTGTTGCACTTCGTTCGGTCGTCCACGCTGGCCCGGATAGACAATGACATAAGCCGTCGCAGTCGGATCGTTCTGCAATGAAATTGCGTAGTTATCCAAACGCGCCTTTTCGTCGTTGCGCGCTATGTTTGGAAACTCGTCAAACTTTTTGCATTCAACCGGAACTGGGAAGTTCACCGTGCAAGTCGCCGAGCAATCGAGCGTATAGCCGCCCATGCTTAGCGTAGCCGTTAGACTTTGGCCCGCCAGGCCATTGGTATCAACATGAATGGTGTTCGTGCCCTGGCCGTCAATGATAGTGCCGGCCGAAACCGTCCAGTTGTAAGCTGGCGCAACGTTGCCCGAGCCGCCGCTAATGTTCGAGCTAAATGTCAGTGGCTCGCCGACTACAACTCGGTCCGGGCAAACAATGCCTACGTTCGGACAAGTTGGTGGAAGGGGCGGACAGCGGTTAACCAGAATCGTCGTTGAAGTAAAGGCCTGACAGGCAGCGTCGCCACTGCCGGTATCGATATCCAGATAAGCCTTGTAATAGCCGGGCTGCAGACCGGAAACGTCCCAAGTGACATTGTCCCCGTCGCCGTCGATTCTTCCGGCATTGGTGGTCCAACGATAGCGTACGGCTGAACCAGAACTGACGCGAGCGTTCAAATGCACGACTGATGGTGCCGCCGCGGCGCCTTCCCTCGGGCAGACCGTAATTACGGCGGGCTCAGCGATGAGACTCAGATTCGGTGGCGCGTAGGCGACGGTTTCTCGTCGCGCCTTTTGCCCGACTGCGACTGATGCCAGGGCAAGCATGCTTACCAGCAAGGCTGGTAAAAAGATTCGAATAACGGGGCGCTCGTGTCTCAGCATTTCCACTCCTTTTTCGGCCATTTTCTTATTCAGCCCGTCCGACCCGCACGCCGACACGCTGTGTTGAGAAGTAGCAGTTGATAGGAAAATAGAGGGAATACCGGCGGGTTTCCATATCTTTGTCCGGCTTGCGGTGTGCGCTGCGAAAGTCGGGATGGCCGGGTCATCAGCGACTGGGGCGAAATACTAATGCCGTGCTGTTTGACTCAATCAGCACTTTCGCAGTAGATAAGGGACGCCTGAAAATCATCAACCCCAAATTCCAAATGAAGCTTGCACTGTTAATCGTCATACTTTCTTTGCTCTTTGGTCAAGCTGGTTGCCGCCGAAATAAGACTACCGGTGCCGATGCAAACGGATTGACCGGCGTCAGCAGTACCGCCGAGGGAGATCGGACGCAGGCGAGATCGTTACTCGAGCGGGGCAAAGAGTTTTATCGAACCGATCAGGATGAGAAAGCCGCTGGGGCTTTCGAGCAAGCCGTTAAGCTCGACCCGAATCTCGCCGAGGCTCAGTTTCGCCTGGGACTCGCATACGAAGCTCTCGGCAGGGAACAGGACGCCGAGGAAGCCTACAAGAAGGCAATCGAGCAGTACAAAAAGTATCTCGAGAAAAACAAAGACGATGCTGAAGGTCATTACAATCTGGGACAGACCTACGCCGGACTGCATCTTTATAGCGAAGCAGTCCGGGAATACCGTCAGGCAATTCATCTTAAGGATGACGACGCAGATGTGTATTACGATTTAGGCACCGCGCTGACAAAGTTGGCCCAATATGACGAGGCGGCCGCTGCTTTTTCAAAGTCGCTGGAGATTGACCCGGAGAACTATCGCGCGCAGGATGCGCTGGAAGAAGCTCGCGAAGGCGTGCAGCGAATCAAAGCCGGCAAGAAACATCAGGAAGAGTTGTTGAAGAAGCAACAGAAGGTAGATGAAAATGCTAATGGCGAGAGCCCCGGAGGATCGAATTCCAATAGTTCGGGGGCTTCTTCAAAATCAAATTCAAACAGGGGAAACAAAGCGAATTCGAATCGAACAAACGTCAATAAATCGAATTCTAATCGCGCCAGGAAACCCGGTGAATAACTGGTTCGGCAGAAATTTAGCGGCGCGCAGGCTCGCCGTTTAGTCGTCATAATTTAAGGAGCAGTAATGGCAACATACACACCGCCACCGTATTTCCCGCAAAGTTCGCTCACCCCGACCGACAAGAATCGTTACACGAAATTTAAGCTCGTGATGATTGCGCTGGGAGTGGTTATTTTGCTGGCGCTGGGCGGCATTGGCTTCGGGATTTGGTATCTGTTGAAGTCAATGTTCTAAAGGCGTGTTTCAGGGGTAGGGTGCGCTTGACAGTTTGTACCCCGATTCCTTATAGTTTGCGGTTTCGGACTACCTGTCTGAAGTCAACAATGCAACGCTCGGTTGGTTCTGTCGGTGTGGAGGCGTTGCCCCGGTTGTCCTGTGGCATCCGGTTTTGACAATTATTGTGGCGTAAGTTGCCTGCGTCGCGTCGGATTTTCCGCACGCTCCAGCGCCGGCACGCGTGAAAGACCTTGACCGGTCTTCTCGTCCCGAATAATGCGACGCCACAGAAAAGTCGGCTTAAGGGAGCCATCATCCACACCCGCTAGCGCGAAGTCAGAACATCCCTAAAACAATTTTTTTCAGGGCAGCTCGCCTGCGCTGACTGCCGGACAAGCCATCAATGGGTGGCGGAAAAGTTCCGGAAAGAGGCAGGTAACGCCCTTTTGCGCTTTGCGCAAGGCGTGAACGAACCAAACCGCGAGCGTTAGCGAGCGGGCGAAGTTGAAGGAAGACAAAACGTGCCAACGATAAACCAGCTTGTTCGTAAGGGACGCCAGGCAGTCAAGTACAAGACCGCCAGTCCGGCGCTGCAGAGTTCGCCGCAAAAGCGCGGAGTTTGCACCCGCGTTTACACGCAAACCCCCAAGAAGCCGAACTCGGCGCTGCGTAAAGTCGCGCGTGTGCGCCTGACCAACGGAATTGAAGTCACGACCTATATCCCAGGCGTTGGACACAACTTGCAGGAACACTCGATTGTTTTGATTCGCGGCGGTCGTGTGAAGGACCTGCCGGGTGTGCGCTATCACGTTATTCGCGGAACGCTGGATTCGGTTGGCGTGGCTGACCGTAAGCAGGGACGTTCCAAGTACGGCGCTAAGCGGCCTAAGGCAGCAGGAAAGTAAATGATGAAGGATGAACGCGGAATGATGAATTCACCGTTCATCATTCAGCCTTCATAGTTAAAAACTATGCCAAGAAGAAGAGTCGCAGAAAGACGAGAAGTACTTCCGGATCCGATCTACAACAGCCCGTTGGTGACGAAGTTTATTAACGGCGTCATGTTGCAGGGCAAGAAATCGGCTGCCGAAATTATTTTCTACAGCGCCATGAAACAGATTGGCGAGAAGACGGGCCAGGAGCCGCTCAAGGTTTTCAAGAGCGCCATTGAAAATGTCAGGCCGACCGTCGAGGTTAAGTCGCGACGCGTAGGTGGCTCGACTTATCAGGTGCCCATCGAGGTGCATCAGGAAAGACGCGGCGCGCTGGCGATTCGCTGGATCGTTTCGTATGCGCGCGGCCGGGGCGAAAAGACGATGATCGACCGCTTGGCCGGCGAAATTCTGGACGCGGCAAACAATCGCGGCAACTCAGTTAAGAAGAAGGAAGACACGCACCGCATGGCCGATGCGAATAAGGCGTTTGCGCATTACAAGTTCTAAAAATGCCGTGAACAGTGAACCGGAAACCGGGAACAGAAAAGCGTTCACGATTTACGATTCACGGATTACGGTTCTCGAGTTATGGCGAAACTAGATCTAAATCTGACGCGGAATATCGGCATCATGGCCCACATCGATGCCGGTAAGACCACCACCACGGAACGCATCCTTTATTACACGGGTATCACGCACAAAATCGGCGAGGTGCACGAGGGTACGGCGACCATGGACTGGATGGAGCAGGAGCAGGAGCGCGGTATCACAATTACCAGCGCTGCGACGACCTGTTTCTGGGAACGCAACAGCGTCGATCATCGCATCAACATCATCGACACGCCCGGTCACGTAGACTTCACCATGGAAGTTGAACGTTCGTTGCGCGTGCTCGACGGCGCAGTCGCTGTGTTTGATGGCGTCGCGGGCGTTGAGCCGCAATCGGAAACTGTTTGGCGCCAGGCTGACAAGTATGGTGTGCCGCGGATTTGCTTCATCAATAAACTCGATCGCGCCGGCGCCTCGTTTGACCGTTCGTTCGAATCGATTATTACTCGCCTCGGCGCAAACCCTGTCGCCATTCAAATTCCTATCGGTCTTGAGGATCAACTAAAGGGCGTCGTCGATCTGATCGCCATGAAAGCGCTCGTCTGGAACGACGAAAGCAAGGGCTCGGAGTATGAGACGACTGAAATTCCTGAGGACTTAAAAGCAGCAGCCGCCAGTGCCCGCGAGAAGTTGGTTGAGGCCGTTTCTTCTGTCGACGACGGTCTAATGCATAAGTACATCGAAGGCGAACACATATCCGAGGAAGAGATTCGGAAAGCGCTGCGCAAAGGAACGCTGGAGTTAAAGCTGGTTCCCGTCGTGACGGGCTCAGCGTTCAAAAACAAAGGCGTGCAAACTTTGTTGGATGCGGTGGTGGATTATTTGCCCTCGCCGCTCGATATTCCGCCCGTCGAAGGGTTGAACCCGAAAACCGGGGAAGCCGAAGCGCGCCCGCCTGAGGCTAGCGCACCCTTTTCCGGTTTGGTTTTCAAGATCATGGCTGACAAGCATCTGGGCCAGTTGTCTTTCGTGCGCATTTACAGCGGCACGATCAAGGCGGGCTCCTACGCTTACAATCCGATTAAAGAAACCAGGGAACGCGTGGGCCGTCTCATGCGCATGCATGCGAACAAGCGCGAGGATATTGAGGACGCGAGCGCGGGTGAGATTATCGCCATTGGCGGGATGAAGCAGGTCACGACAGGCGACACTGTTTGTGATGAGAACAAGCCGATCATTTTGGAGCGGATGGAATTTCCCGCTCCGGTTATTCGCGTAGCGGTTGAGCCAAAAACTCGACAGGACCAGGACAAGCTTGGTCTTGCCTTGAATCGACTGGCTCAGGAAGATCCCTCTTTCAATGTTTCAACCGATCCTGAGACAAACCAGACGATCATCGCCGGCATGGGCGAGCTTCACTTGGAAATTATTGTCGATCGCATGAAGCGCGAGTTTGGCGTAGAAGCAAATGTGGGTAAGCCGCAGGTTGCTTATCGCGAAACCATTACTCAGGGCGCACCCGGCAAAGAGATTTACAAGAAGCAGACAGGCGGTCGCGGTCAGTTTGGCCACGTTGAGCTGGAGATCGAGCCGGCGCCAGGCGAAGGCTTTGTGTTCGAGAACAAGATTACGGGCGGCGCGATCCCCAAGGAATACATCAAGCCGGTCGAGCAGGGAATTAAGGACGCGATGGAGCGCGGGTTCCTCGCAGGCTATGAATTGGTGGATATCAAGGTGCGTTTGCTTGATGGTAATTATCATGAGGTCGATTCGGACGAGCGTTCGTTCCACATTGCCGGCTCGCTGGCATTTCAGGACGCGCTGCGCAAGGCCAAGCCGGTTTTGCTCGAGCCGATAATGCGCATTGAAGTGGTAACGCCGGACGACTACATGGGCGCGGTTAACGGAGACCTGATGCGGCGGCGCGGACAGATCGAAAAGACCGAGCCGCGGCCGGGTGGCGCGCAGGTAATTACTTCGTTCGTGCCCCTGTCAGAGATGTTTGGTTATACGACTGACCTGCGATCGGCAACCCAGGGACGCGCAACCTCGACTATGCATTTTGAGCGTTACGATCAGACGCCGAAGAATGTCGCGGAAGAAATCATTGCCAAGATTCAGGGTAACGGCGGCGGCGGCGGACGGGTAACTTAAGCTCGGCGTCTTCTGTCTTTGCAAGCATCGTTTAGATTGCGGGACGTGTTCCCGCGAGTAACACGAGGAAAATAAATGAGTAAGGAAAAATTCGACCGCAGTAAGCCGCACGTGAACATTGGAACGATTGGGCACGTGGACCATGGCAAGAC
>JANMKA010000063.1:0-11353 GCA_031371765.1 Blastocatellia bacterium | reverse complement strand
GCAGCAGGGAACGAGAACAAACCAAAGCGGAACAAGAATACAAATAAGAACGCAAACGACAACTCGAACGCCAACGGAAATCGGAACACAAACAACAATCGCGCGCCGAATCGCAACGCCAATACGGGCAACGTGAATGCGGGAACAAACTTAAACTCAAACCGTCCGGCCTTGATCATTAACAACAACGCGAACCGTGGTAACGAGAACCGGCGTCTGCCACTTGCGAAGCCTTCCCCGACAAAGCCGAAACCGGAAATTCCCTAGGGTTTGAGCTGCGGGGCGAAGCGAATCGATAAAAGATGAGCAGGACCATCGACATTGCGCCTTCGATCTTGTCCGCGGATTTTTCGCGGCTCGGCGAAGAGATTGAAGCGGTGGAACGGGGCGGGGCGGCCATCCTGCACGTCGATGTAATGGACGGACACTTTGTGCCGAACATCACTGTGGGTTTGCCGGTGGTAAAGTCGCTGGCGCGCGCGACGAAATTGCCGATTGACGCCCATTTGATGATTTCCGAGCCCGGGCGATACGCAGAACAGTTTGTCGCCGCCGGGGCAAAAATGGTTTCGATCCACGTTGAGGCGGATGCGCACGTGCATCGAACGCTCGCGTCGATCAAGGCCGCGGGCGCGCAGGCCGGCATTGTGATTAACCCGGCTACTCCGGTTGGCAGTTTGGAGGAAGCGCTGCCTTTTGCTGATTACGTGCTGGTGATGTCGGTCAATCCTGGGTTTGGCGGCCAGAGTTTTATTCCCACTTCGCTTGAAAAGGTGCGACGATTGAAAGCGATGATCGCCGACCGACAATTGTCCACGCGAATTGAAATCGATGGCGGTATAGATTCCGGGAACATCGCCGCGGTCGTTGATGCCGGCGCGGAAATCATCGTGGCGGGTTCGGCGGTTTTCGGGAAATCTGATCCCGAGGCTGCTGTTCGTGAATTGCGCGAAGCGACCATTCAGTGGGTCTAGCACAGATTGCGCTGGAAAGGTTTGTTGCCCGCGCATCTAAGAGTTTTAATAGAGTTAGGGCTGGTTGATTTTTCGGAGGTTATTTATGCGTTATCGTTTTCCTGTTCAATTGGTGATTTGCGCGGCGCTGATTTTTGCAGTGGCCGGCGCGGCCTGGCCGCAAGGCGCGTCGAGCGATCTCTCTACAGTGCAGCGCATCGACGTGATGCGTTCGAAACTCGAAGCAATGCGCCGATCGCTGAGCAGCGCGATCGCCTCGTTGGGGGCAGCGAATGATAAGGAAAAGAAGAACCTCGACGACCCGCGGCAACGGTTGCGCAGTCTCGATAAAGAGGTGAGTTCGATCCTGGTCGACGTTAACGATATCCGTTCCAAGCAGGAACGTTCCGACAAATACGATCATACGATTCTCGACCGCCTGGAAACGTCCGTAGCAGAGGTCAACACGAGAGTTGAAGCCGGTCTGCAGTCAACTGCGAGCGCCCGCACCACCGCTGCTGTTTCATCCGGCAGTTCGAGTAAGCAGAAGAAAAAGGGCGGCCACCTGTTCGGCCTATTTGGCGCTGGCGGCGGCAACGACAAGTACGAAGAGTTAACAGGCACCGTTGCTGCCGGTCGGGATCGAGTGCTGTTTGAAGAAGCTGCAAAAGAAGTAAGGAAGGGTAATCACGAAACCGGGCGTCTGCTGTTCTCGACGATCGTAAACACCTACCCTGACTCGGCCTTTCTGCCACTTGCAAAACTAGCCATTGCCGATTCTTTTTATCTCGAGGGAACCAGCGCGTCGTTGATCCAGGCCGCCCAGGCTTATCTGGACTGGCTGACTTTTTTCCCGACCGACCCGTTGGCCGACGATGCCATGCTCAAGGTTGCGGAAGCTGAAATGCGACAGATGGGCCTGTCTGATCGTGATATCACGCATGCGCGCAAAGCGGAGCAAAGGCTGAAAGCCTTGCTGCAACAGTATCCGGACACCAGGCTGCGCCCAATCGTTGAAGATCACCTGCGTGATACGCAGGAAAGCCTGGCGATGCACAATCTTGGCGTGGCGCGTTTCTATTACGAAGCACGCTACAACAAGGGACGCGGCACCGGACTTAAAGGCTCGCAGTCTCGTCTCAAAGAGATAATTGATAAGTACCCGAATTTCTCGCTGCGCGACGAAGTTTTGTTTCGTCTGGCAACTACCTATCAACTCGAGGAAGAGCCGGACGAAGCTGCCAAATACTATCAGGAACTGTTGCGGAATTTCCCCAACAGCGATTACGGCGAAAAAGCAAAAGAGCAGTTGTCGATTATCGGCGCGCCAATTCCAGAACCGAACCCGGCGCGAAAAAACGTGATGCCCGCTGAGAAGCCTGGCTTCATGGGTAACCTAATGCAACAGGTTTCAGGACGAGCCGACGTTACAGTTAACGGCGACGGCGTACTGATTAGTAAAGATAAGAAGGAAGGCACTAACGATCTGATTGATGAAGCCGTGAAGAACAATGGACAGTTGCCGGCTAACCTAACGCCGCTGGCGCCGGTTCAGCGTAGCACGCGGCCCGCACCCAGTAATCAACGCCCGCAGGCGCCAGTTCAAAACCCGGGTCAGCCTGCCAACACGACGCCTGGAACTACGCCGCCTCCGGGAATCAAACCGTAGGCGACAACCAGCAGATACGAATTGCGGCCCGCTGTGAGTTGAGACAGCGGGCCATTGTTTTTTTCGATGTAGCGCAGCGTAAAAGCAGACTGCTAGTTTGCGGTGGTACAAGACAAGCAACAATGGCGAAACCGAGATCACATAACCACGAGTCTGCGTGACGAACCACCGCAAACTAACAGTTTGCTTTACGAGTGCTTGCTGAACTGAGTGACTTAGCGGATCATAACCGCCGGAGAGAAACGCATGGAGAGTTCAGCCAAAGTCCCCGAGGTGACAAGCGAGTTAGTCCGCCGGCACACTGCGACTGCGCGGACAGTGCTGGCTCTGTTGATTGGCGTCGTGTTGCTTTGCGTTGTTGCTTACCTCAGCAAGAGATTTCTTACGCAACGAACCAACCCATCGCTGGATATGGCGGTGCGTATCAGCATTTTGATTTTCGGTTTGAGTTCAATCGCGCTGCGCCGGACGAGGTTCTCAGCCATGCGGCTCCAGGATATCGGCGGCTTGCGCGGACCGATCGGCCTTTTGGCGACGTTGCAACGGACGACGATCCAGGTTGCGTTACTGGCCGTGTTGGTCGCTCTCATCGGTTTCAGTGGCACGCTTTTCACGGGCAACGACTTTTACACCTACGCCGGCGGTGTGGTTGCGGTAGCTGTGCTGCTTTATGCCTATCCCGTTCGCCGCGCCTGGGACGTGGCGGTGCGGCGTTTTGCTTCGAACGAAAACTTGCCCGATCCCCCAGTAAAACCTGCCTAATTCCTGCTAAAGAAGAAGTGTTGATCTTGGTTTAATACTTTGTTAGTCTGCAACTGACTTCTTCTGACCCGCCTGCCCCGGCCCTGGTCTCTTATTTCAACCGCCTACCTCAAGGCCCAGCGCGTGGCTTTCGCCAGGCACGGCTCTTCGCAAATGAAAAACCTAAATACCCCGCGGCGGTCCTGTCGCAAGCTCGTCTCCTCCTTTTTCATGCTTGCATTCACAGCGACCAGTTTTCTGGCCGGTGCTCAATCGTCTTCCGCTCAGACTGCGCAAGGTCAACCGGTGGCCCGGTTGATATCCAGTTCTCTCGGCAATACCGTTTCGAGACCAAGGCGCGTCGCAGACCCTTCAGCTGCGATTTCATCAGCGCATGCGCCAGCCGCGCTTGCAATGCCTGCTTTCGAGGACGCAACCACAATCGAACGCACCGCTTTTGACAAGACAAACGAAGCGCGCGTGCAAAACGGTTTGCGCCCACTTGCATGGGATCCATTGCTTTGCAAAATGGCGCGCATACATTCCGAAGATATGGCCCGCCGTGGCTACTTTGCTCATGAAACTCCGGAAGGTTTGGAGCCGAAAGATCGCGGTCGTGCTCTGGGCCTGCTCCACTTTAGAGTGCTTGCCGAGAACATCGCCTTCAACAAAGGCTTCGCCGATCCGGGCGCGTTTGCAGTCGAGCGCTGGATGACGTCTGGTGGGCATCGAGCCAACATTCTCTACATCGGATTTCAGGCCTCGGCGATCGGCAGTTATGTTGCGGCTGATGGCAGCGTCTATTTGACGCAGGTTTTCCTCAGTCGTTAGTGCGTGGTCCTTGAACTTCAATTTGTTGTCTAACTGAAGTAGGATGGAGCGACAAACTTAAGCCTGTCGGATCTATAGTCGTCGCGCACGTGAACCAGTCTCTTAGCCTTCCTTCCTTTGCCAAGATCAATTGGAGTTTGCGCATTCTTGGCAAGCGTCCAGACAATCTCCACGAAATAAGAACCACGTTACAGACAATCTCGCTGCACGACCGGCTCAGTTTTGAAGTGAGCGAGGATCGAGAAATAGCGTTGACTTGCAGCGACCCGGAAATTCCGACCGATGATCGGAATCTTATTGTTCGCGCCGCGCACGCTTTGCGGGACAGGTATGGGATTCGTAAGGGCGCGCGTGTACGACTCGAAAAAAACATCCCAGCGGAAGCTGGTCTCGGGGGCGGATCATCGAATGCTGCAGTCGCGTTATTAGCGCTGGCGCGCCTTTGGCAGGTCACTGCTAGCGCAACTGATTTGCTCACAATTGCGGCCCTAATCGGTACTGATGTGCCGTTCTTTTTGTTTGGCGGTTCCATGCTGGGAACCGGTACTGGAATCACGTTGTCCGCGCTGCCGGATTCGGGCGTTCACCACCTGATAATCATTGCGCCGAGTGCCAATGTTTCCACGCGCGACGCATACTCATCGTTACAGGCTGCTCCCTTGACAAGCGATACCTCGGAATTTATTCTTTCCAGTTCGCAAAATGAGGTTGTTTCGGATGATTCGCCGCCGTGGTTGCGCAACGATTTTGCGAACGATTTCGAGTCCGTGATCTTTGATATTTATCCTGAGATTGGAAGAGCGAAGGACTTGCTGCTTGCGGCTGGCGCGCAAGGGGCTTTAATGACGGGAAGCGGGTCGAGCGTCCTTGGTGTCTTCGCCGACAAAAACTCTCAGCAGCAGGCGCTCGAAAAAATTAATTCTGAAGCGGGTTGGCGGATATTCCCTTGTGTTACAGTGTCCCGGAACGAATACCGGCGCGCGATCGGCGATGAGTTATTTCGTTCGTACGCTCTTTAAATTCTAATTCGATATTGGGGCGTCGCCAAGTGGTAAGGCACCGGCCTTTGAAGCCGGCATTCGTAGGTTCGAATCCTCCCGCCCCAGCCATCTAAAAAGTTTCGAGTTTCGAATTCAGAGTTTCGAGTCATTGCACACAAAAAATTGAAACTTGAAACTCTGAACTCGAAACTCGTAACTTAAAGCTACTTATGAGCACAACCGGCGGCATCAAGGTTTTTTCGGGAAACGCAAACCCGAAACTGGCGGAGGAGATTGCGCGTCATCTGGGTTGCGACATGGGGCACGCTTTTACTGAGCGCTTCTCCGATGGCGAGTTTAATTTTCAAATCGATGAGAACGTGCGCGGCGGCGACGTTTTTATTGTGCAGCCGACTTGCCCGCCGACCGACGAGCATTTGATGGAGCTGCTCATCATGCTCGATGCGTTTCGCCGTTCGTCCGCTGAACGCATCACGGCGGTGATTCCCTATTACGGTTACGGCAGGTCCGACAAAAAGGACCGGCCACGCGTTCCGATTTCGGCACGTTTGGTGGCCAACTTGATCACTGTGGCGGGCGCGGATCGTTTGTTGACGATTGATTTGCACGCCGCGCAGATCCAGGGATTTTTTGATATCCCGGTGGACCATCTTTATTCAGCGCCGGTAATGATTGGCTACTATCAGGATAATCCGTTGCCCAATCTAACGGTTGTGGCTCCTGACACGGGCGGCGCGGAACGTGCCCGCGCTTACGCGAAACGACTGGATGCTGAACTCGCGCTTTGCGATAAACGCCGCGAAAAGGCCAATGTTGCCGAAGTAATGAACGTGGTTGGCGACGTCCGCGGGCGCAGTTGTTTGATAGTCGATGACATGTGCGACACGGGTGGCTCCTTGACTAAGGTGGCCGCCGCGTTGAAGAATGCAGGTGCGGAAAGAATTCATGCCTGCTTTACGCACGCGGTTTTGTCGGGGCAGGCCGTGAAACAGCTCGATGAATCGGAAATCGAGCAGATTATTATCACGAACACGATTCCGCTACGCGATCACGCGTGCGAGTTGAAAAAAATTAAGGTCCTTAGTATCGCGCCGCTTCTGGCGAAAGCGATCAAGTCGATCCACGAGGAAACCAGCGTTTCCTCGCTCTTCGTATAGCGAAGGGCAAACACTGATGGCTAAATAGAAGTCCATCAGCGACCGGCACGGAATTGCCGATTGCCGATTGCCAAATGCCGATTTGAAACCATCAGGTCTTAATGGGCCCGCTTTCAATCGGAAATTGGCAATCGGAAATCGGCAATAACCAGGCTGGTCGCTGAACGTTTGTAAAGAGGAGTAGTCATGGCAGAACAGAAAGACATAACGGTGTGCGCAACCGCCCGCGAAGGTCGCGGCAAGAATGATGCGCGCCGCGCGCGCGTGGCGGGCATGGTCCCAGTTACGGTTTATGGCGGTGAAGGCGGCACGGTTGCTGCGCTGGCGCCACTGCGCGAGCTGGCCGCGATCCTTCGTTCCGAATCCGGCCGCAACACGATTTTCACGCTCGACATTGAAGGTGTCGGTTCGAGTGAAGTGATGTTTCACGAGCGCCAGGTCGATCCTATTCGCGGCCGCTTGATTCACGCGGATTTCACTCGACTGGTCAAAGGCCAGAAGATTGAAGTCACCGTACCGTTGCATCTGACTGGTGAGCCGGTCGGCGTGCGCGACGACCAAGGTGTGCTCGAGCAAATTATCCGCGAACTTGAAATACGCTGTGAGCCTCGTGAAATTCCCGACGTGATAAACGTCGATGTTTCAAATCTTGGTGTTCATGATGTGCTACACATTTCCGACATTCAAATTGCCGAGGGCATTGAAATCCTGACGCCGGCCGACACAGTGATTGCGACCGTGGGCATTGTCAAGGAAGAGCCAGTAGCCGCGCCTGCGGTCGAAGCTGAAGGAGCTGCTGAGCCGGAAATTATTGGCAAGGGCAAGAAGGAAGACGAAGAAGGCGGCGAGCCCGAAAAAGGAAAGAAAGAATAATTTTCGGTTTGTGGTTAGGTCTTTGGACCGCGGTCTTTGGTCTTTGCATTTCGTTGAGTTGGCCCGCTCGGAGTTTTTTGAAAGACGACCAAAGTCCAAAGACCTAAGCCCGCTACAAGGCAATTGGCAATGATTTTAATCGTCGGCCTGGGTAATCCGGGCGCCGAGTACGAGTGGTCGCGCCACAACCTCGGGTTCATGTTGATTGACAAACTGGCCGCCGACACCGGGATCGAGGTATCTCGCCGCGAATGCCAGTCTCGTGTTGGCCGGGGAGAGATTGAAGGGCGCGCGGTCAAGTTGGTGAAGCCGCAGACCTACATGAATCTGAGCGGCGATGCGGTTGCTTGTTTGGCACACAAGCACAAGCTGACCGAGCCGGGCGAGAACTTGATTGTTATTTCGGATGACCTGGCGTTGCCGCTTGGCAAGATTCGCATTCGCGCACGCGGTTCGGCTGGCGGCCACAACGGTTTGAAGTCGATCATTGGTTCTTTAGGAACTAACGAATTTACGCGGCTGCGAATCGGCGTCCAGCCAGAGCATCCGATCAATGATGCGAAGCGCTTTGTGCTTGATAAGTATCCTAAAGCGGCCAGAGCGGAAGTCGAAGAGATTCTGGATAGCAGCGCTGAAGCGCTCCATGCCATTTTGCGAGATGGCGTTTTGAAAGCAATGAGTACGTACAACAGTGAAAGGTGAAGAGTGAAAAGTGAAAAGGAACAGGTGCAGCGGCGGCTCATAACTTTTCACTTTTCACGCTTCACTTTTCACTCTAAGGAGAAAGATGGAAACGAATAGACAATACGAAGTGGAGTTCATCGTTGACCCGGCGGTCGAAGAAGACGAGGTTACGAAACTGACGGACACTTTGAAACAGATCGCCACGGATCAGGGCGGCGTTGTGACCAAGACCGAGAGCCTAGGTCGTCGCCCACTGGCGTACGAAATCCTGCACAAGACGGAAGGCAATTTTGTGCTGTTGGAAATCGAAGGCTCCGGCCGCGAGATCGCTGAGCTCGAACGCCGCATGCGTGTGAACGATCGCATCATTCGCTATATCACGGTTCGCGTCGACGAAGATCGCCGCCGTGCTGAGAAGTTCAGGGCAAAACGCGCGCGCAAAGCCGAGAAGAAACCAGGCAGCCAAGGCGCTGCAAACCGTGCGACCGCGCCGGCTGAGTTTCCCGCCGCAGAAGAAGCTGAAGACGCTGCGTAAGCGCGCGTGCAGCTAGCTGCGAGCCGGTGCGAGTTTAACTTTTTGATATGTCGTCAAGACACGATTCACGATTTACGATTTACGATTCACGAGGAAGCTATGACAACAAACTATGAAGATCGCGACCGTGGTCGCCGGTTCAACGGAGACGAAGATTTCGATCGAGGTCGCTCGCAGGGTCGCGGTGGCCGTCGCATGCGCCGCCGCCGCATTTGCCGTTTCTGCATTGAGAAAGTCGATATTATCGATTTCAAGGACGCGCGGTTCCTGCAAAATTACATTCCCGAGCGCGGCAAGATTTTGCCACGCCGCATCTCAGGCAACTGCGCCATCCACCAGCGCATGCTGGCCGAGGCGATTAAACGCGCGCGCAACATCGCGCTGCTGCCTTATACAACGGACTAAGAGGAGTTGAGGAAATGGCGCACACGAAAATATTGTTACGAGAAGACGTAGACGATCTCGGCGCACGCGGCGAAATTGTCCGCGTGCGGGCGGGCTACGCGCGCAATTATCTGCTGCCGCGCAAGCTGGCGGTGGAAGCGACCACAAACAACGTTAAGGGAATCGAGCGTGAGCGCGCCGCGCTGCTGAAGAAAGAGGCGACCGAACGCGCTACGGCACAGGGACAAGGCGATCAACTTGGCAAGCTGGTGCTCGAGTTCAAACGCAAAGCCGGCGAGCAGGGCGCGTTGTACGGTTCAGTTACGTCGATGGATATTGCCGATGAGTTGAAGCAACGCGGTTATGAAATCGACCGGCATCGCATTCACTTGCGCGAGCCTTTGAAGCGCCTGGGTGACTTTACTGTTCCGTTGCGCCTGCATCGCGAGGTGACTGTTGATCTCAACGTCAAGGTCGCGCCGGAAGGCGAAGTAATCGTGGGACACATGACGCCTGAGCAGGAAGCAGAACTTGCGAAACAGGGCGAGTCCGCTACCGACGAAGCGACCGCGGAGACTTCCGAGCAATAAAACAAGCGATATCTTTTGTCGCTTTTCAGCCGTGTAGTATAGTCACGACGCTGTTGGTTGAACACAACTGGCAGCGTCTTTATTTTGAATAGCCAAGACACTCATGATTAGCGGGAGCCCCGCCCTTCTCGATCCTGAGAACATCATCTGACAGTCTTGCAAGAACATGAATGGCTACAGTGGGGAACAATCGCACTAAATCCGAAATCCGAAATCCGCAATCCGAAATTTGAATGGCCACTCCTGATCCAATTCGCGAGCAATCGCTCGAGCGTTCGCTGCCCAACAGCGCTGAAGCTGAACGCGCCATTCTCGGCGGCATTCTGCTCGACAATGCCTTGATTAGCCAGGCAATCGAGTTGTTGCGTCCCGAAGACTTTTACGTTCCTTCGCACCGGCGGATCTTTGTGGCCATGACCGCATTATTCGAACGCGGCGGCGAGATCAACCCCATTCTGATCGGCGAGGAACTCAAGAAAGAAAACGGTCTGGAGTCAGTCGGTGGGATCAGTTTCATCACCAACCTGACCTATGGACTGCCGCATTCCACCAACATCGTTCATTACGCCAAGATCGTCCGCGGCAAATCGATGTTGCGGCAACTAATCCGTGCGGCAAACAAGATGACGCAGGAAGCGCTGGAACAGGAAGACGAACCGGAACTTATTCTGGACCACGCCGAGCACGCGATTTTCGAGTTGGCTGACGAGCGCATTCGCCAGGGCTTTGTGCACGTTAAGCCGATCGCCGAACAACTGCTAGAAAAGATTCAGGAGATGGAAGGCCGGGCCGCGGTCTTAACCGGACTCACCACCGGTTTTGCCGATCTCGACAAGCTGACGTCTGGACTGCAGCGACAGGATTTGATCATTGTTGCCGCGCGCCCATCGATGGGCAAGACAAGTTTTGCCCTGATGCTGGCAGAGAACGCCGCCATTCACGTGCCGGGCGCTGTCGTCGGTGTTTTCTCATTAGAAATGTCGAAGGAAGCATTGGTGATGCGCATGCTGTGTTCCCAGGGCAACATCGATGCGCAGCGTTTTCGCAACGGATTTCTGTCGCGGCCTGAATGGGCGCAGATTGCCAAATCGCTTGGCATCCTGGCTGACGCCAAAATCTTTCTCGACGACACGCCGGGCATTTCTGTTTTGGAGATGCGCGCCAAGGCCCGCCGGTTGATGGTCGAACAGAAGCGCTTGGATCTGATCGTGGTTGACTACCTGCAGTTGATGTCCGGCTCGGCAAAACGCTTCGAGTCGCGCCAGCAGGAAGTCTCGCAAATTTCGCGCGAGCTGAAAGGCCTGGCGAAAGAACTCAACATTCCGGTGGTAGCGCTGTCACAACTTTCGCGCGCACCCGAATCGCGTTCTGATCACCGGCCGCAGCTTTCAGACTTGCGCGAGTCCGGCGCGCTCGAGCAGGACGCTGACGTAGTTGCATTCCTCTACCGTCCGGAGCAGTACAAAACACCGGAAGAGCGCGACAGCATGCCCGACGACGAGAAGAATGTTGCTGAACTAATCGTTGCCAAACAACGCAACGGCCCCACCGACACCATCCGCCTTCGCTTTACTCCTTCCAGCATGCGGTTCGATAACCTCTACCGCGAGTAATCTTACCCAAACCGTGACCAGGGAAACTCCCCGAGTTTTCGACCTGAGTTTCGTCATTCGACGAACTGGTGCGCCGCCATGGCAAGACACTTCGTTGGGGGCCAGTCGTAACCATGAACCTGTTTCCAGGGGCGTTGCCGTTGGGTTTGAAATACTTCGCAGCAAATATCCATATTCTAGTGGAACGTGAGTCCAGCAAGCCGCAACTGTGAGTCGAGGCATTGCGATGCCGGATTTAGTATTGACATACAAGCCGGACAGGACTATTAGTAGCGCGAACTCGCGAAGACCGCACTGGCCTCCGCCTCATACAGTCAAAGCA
>JANMKA010000001.1:0-5705 GCA_031371765.1 Blastocatellia bacterium | reverse complement strand
GTTTTCGCGCGCCAGGTTCAGGCGCTGGCCCAGCCGGGCGACGTCTTAATCGCCATCAGCACCAGTGGAAAATCGCCGAATGTCGTCAGGGCAGCCGCAGCAGCACGCAGTCTTGGCTGCAAAACTATCGGCCTTACCGGCTTGCATGCGGAACCTTTGGCCGATTACTGCTTTATTACGGTGCAGGTTTTGAGCGAGCGCACCGCGCGTGTCCAGGAAGGCCACATAACTATTGGCCACCTTTGGTGCGAAATGGTCGATGACATTTTGGGAAAGTAGTGCCAATGGGGCGGTTCGGTCCGGCTGTTTCCGTGTTGATCATTGGCAAAAACTTTTGTTAGGGAAACCGCTTGACAGAAATTATCGCTGCCTTTACGCTCAGGGGCGAAATCAGCCAGTCGGGCCTTGACTCAGGTTACGTACCCAGAAGTCACTCCACCACACAACTTTGGTGCGAAGTTTTCAAGGAACGAGTTGACGCGTCTTTAGTTTGAACAGACAGATTTTTTGAATCGAGGTTTGCGGCCCACAAACCAACTCCGAAAAGTTTCCAGCTTTACTCCTGCCGCATTACCAATTTCTAAAACCATTTGATGTTCCCCCAAAAGAGACAAATTAGCGCGAAGGTCGATCCAGAAACCTACCCTTTAGGCGAGCAGAACGAACGCGCCACCGCTGGTCCAGCGAAAGCACTGGTGGCTTTGAGTCACAGTCCGGTGGAACGCCGGCTCTATAGCTCGATGTTGGTCGCGCAGGATTCGTCAGGTAATGGCGGCAACGGTGGTCAGCTTTTCACCGCGCGCAGCCTGATGGAGTTGACGGGAATTCAAAGTCTGAGCACGGTCAGGCGCGGCCTTGAAGGTCTGGTTAGCAAGTTCAGTGTCGAGCGCGAAGGGCGCGCACACGCTGACGGCCCGCGCGACCAAAGCGTTGCCTATCGAGTCTTTCCGCCTGAAGAAGTGATCGCGCGTCGCAATCAAAATGGTTTTGTCACTTACGGAAAAGGAATTACCAGCAGCAGCGACCGTTCCTACGAGCGAGTAATCCAGCGAGTTGCCGAGAATAAAAACCTGAGCCGGCGCGAGGCCCAGGTGGCGTTGTGTTGTGTCGAAGGTTTGACCAACGCCGAGATTGGGTTGCGCCTGATGGTTACCGAGCAGACCGTGAAGTTTCACTTGCGCCACGTCTTCATCAAGTTTGGCGTGAAGCGCCGGGCAGAATTGATCTCGCGCTTGTTGTTGTGACTTTGGAGTGCGCCGGCTTGACGGCGCTTTCGAGAGCGAGCGGCGTCGAGCCGCCACACTCCAAATTGAAAAACTGACGCCGCCTCGCGTAGAGGCTTCCCTAACGGGTACCGCGTGTTGCCATTCGCCGCTTTTTTGCGAATGAAAATACATGCTGGGACGGAAGTGCATCTATTGGACGGTTCAAGTAATGAGCGCCATTAAGACGACAAAGAAGAAGAAAAAGAAAAAGAAGAAAACAGCGCTCGTCGTCTGTCGGGACCGGAAAGAATTCTGGACGACGCAGGCGCAGTTTTGGCAGTGGGCAAGGGAGGGAACGATTACTAAAACCCAGGACAACCCGCTGACCGGCACCTTTAATCGGGAACACGAAGAGCTGCTGGTCCTGTTGAGCAACACAGTCTTGAACCTGGCCCATCCAAACCACATGCGCGAGGCGCTGCTGTCGCGCCGTATCGGCATGTCGGGCAAATAGGCGAATAGAGGTTCCGGTAACCAGGCGGCCAACACAGAAAAATTGAAAACGAGCAACGCACTAAATAGAGGAGTGATTAAGATGTTTCAGATAAGCCCCAAGCAGACCAAGCCCACTAACGAGCGAACGACGTTTCGCCGCCTGGCCGTCGGCGCCAGCTTGCTCGTTGCACTTGCCGCGACCAGCCTGGTTGCATCCGTGAGTGCGCAAGTGACGGCGAATGCGCCGACTTCGGCGAACGCCGGCAGCGAGACCGTCAGCGTCTCGCAAGCCCCGGCCGCGGTCGCGGCTGCAGCTTCTCAGCCTGACGATCGCTATCGCATCGGTCCGGGAGACGTGCTCGACATAAGAATTTTCAACCGCCCAAATCTTTCGCGGGATGCGGTGCGGGTTGAAGGCAACGGCATGATTCGCATGCCCCTGATCGATACTGAAATTCAAGCTGCTTGCAAAACCGAGGGCGAGCTGGCCGCGGAAATTTCTCGCGGCTACATCAAGTATTACAAGAACCCGCAGGTTGACGTCTTTATCAAGGAGTACCACTCCAAGCAGGTCGCAGTTATCGGCTCCGTCAATGAGCAAAGCCGTTTTGAACTACAGCGCCGCATACGCCTGCTCGAGTTGTTGAGTTATGCCAAGGGCCCCTCGCCCAAAGCCGGCCAGACAATCAACATCGTGCACGCGCCACCATCGCTCGGTTGCCAGAACCCAAGGGCCGCCAATGAAGATTCAGGCGCCGCTTTTGTTAGTTACAAACTGAGCGACACAATGCAGGGGTTGCCCAACGCTAATCCGTTCATCGAACCGGGAGACATCATCACATTGCCTGAGGCCGATCAGATTTACGTGGTCGGGAATGTGTTTACGCCGTTGACGATTCCTTTGAAAGAGCCAATCACGCTTTCGCGGGCCGTCGCGATGGCCGGCGGCGTCAAACAGGACACGAAAAAGGAAAAGATCCGAATAGTCCGGCAGGAGCCTGGCAGCGCTACCCGCAAAGAAATCCTGGTCGACCTTTCAGCGATTGAAAAGAAACACGCTGACGACGTTGCGCTCTTACCAAACGACATTATCGACGTGCCGTTGTCGGGCGGCAAAAGCTTTTTGCGCAGTTTGCTGAGCACGGTGGCACCCTCGATTTCGTCGCTGCCGGTGCGCGTGATCCCTTAAGAGAATTGAAGTCAGTACCGTCTGCGGTAGCGGATGGATGCAGTGATTGTCCACTAGCAATGCCTACATCCATCCGCTACCGCGGACGGTACTGACCTCGCGACACTCGGTGCCCTCAAGCCCAACTGCAGCAAATCATCTCTACGAGCATAGGGAAGCGCGAGCATAGGGAGAAGCATGAAAGCGAATTCTGGCCGTGTATAAATATTCGAAATGCGAATTTCGAAATTCCCAAAGGTGAATTATGAATCCATCTAATGAGTTAATCCGAAAAGATCCGGCGGACACCGCAGTTGGCCGGCCGGCCGACTCGAATGGCATTCCGCATTCTTACAACTATGGTGTTGACCCCAATGCGGAAACCGAGGTCCATCTGCTCGATTACTGGCGCGCAGTGCGCAAGCGCCTGTGGCTGGTCATCAGCATCGTCGTTCTAATTACCACCTTGGCCGTAATCAACGCGGCGCAAAAGCCGGACATCTATTCGGCAAACGCGCGCGTGCAGGTTGACCTGGAAAACAACGGCGCGCTGGTGGGGAAGACTCCTTACTTCATGGGTTCGGTGAACGACCCGGTCTACTTCAACACGCAACTGCAAATTCTTGGCAGCCAGGCCCTTGCGCGGCGTGTAGTCAAGACGCTTGACCTCGAGCACAACCCGGATTTCTTCAAAGGTTCACAAAAGCGGACCACCTGGCAGACCGTCAAGCTGATGGCCGGCTTTCGTAGTGATGTTCCGGCGGCGCCTACTGCCAAGCCAAAAGACGAATTGCAACTGCACGCGCCGGTCCCGGCGGCCAGTTCTCAGGAAGATCTGGTTGAAGCAAAACGCCTGGCCCCTTACGTCGGCGCAATTCTCGGCGGCCTGCGGGTCGATCCGGTCAAGGAATCGCGCGGCACCTTCAAAGAGACGCGCCTGATCGATATCAGTTACACCCACACCGATCCCGAAGTTGCAGCGAAAGTTTGCAACGCCATCGCCGAGACTTACGTCTTCAACAACCTCGAACGAAAGACTGAATCAAATGCCAGCACCGGCGACGTTTTGCAAAAACGGATCGCTGAGCTACAGCAGGCAATTCGCAGCGACGAAGAGCGTTTGGTCAACTATGCGAAGAACAACCAGATAATCTCGCTTGATGCCAATCAGAATACTGTCGTCGAACGACTGGCCGGCCTCAACAAACAGTTGTTGGAAGCTGAGAACGAACGCAAGACTGCGGAAGCTGCTTTCAACGCGGCCAAAGCGCCCGGCGCTGCCAGCGCGCTGGCGGAGGGCGATAACAAACAAGCGGGTGAAGGTGAAGGAAAGCTTGCCGACCTGCGCCAAAAGCGCGCCCTGTTAATGGTTGACGCCACCGAAGAGGCGCCCGAAGTTAAAGAGGTGGATCAGCAAATCGCTGAGCTCGAGCGGCAGGTGAAAGATTCCCGCAGCCGCAAAACCAATACGTTACTCACGAACCTGGAAACTCAGTATCGCCAGACACTCGGTCGCGAACAGGCCTTGCGTGCTGCGTTTCAGCAATCGCGCAGCGAGACGGTGACGCAAAACGAAGCGGCCATCAACTATCGGATCATTCAGCAGGAGATCGATACCAACAAGACTCTGCTTGACAGCCTATTACAGCGTTCGAAAGAGAACGACGTGATCATGGCCAGCAAGCCAAACAACATTTCGGTCGTTGATTACGCGGTTACGCCGGGTGGTCCAATTGGTCCAAATCGCTCGCGCAGCGTCATGCTGGCGATGTTTCTGTCGCTGGGATTGGGAATAGGCCTGGCGCTCTTCCTCGAATATCTCGACGACACAGTCCACTCGACCGACGAAGTCGAAAGGCTGTTGCACCTGCCAGCGCTGGCGGTCATTCCTTCGGCCAACGTCATGAAGCGCAACCGGTTGACGGCTGGACCGGGCGCGTTGCAGAAACGCAACGGACATTCTGTCAATCAAGAGTTATTGATGAACGTGGACAGCCGCTCGCCGTTGGCTGAATCGTACCGGCACTTGCGCACGTCGTTGCTGCTCTCAACCGCGGGCCGCGCGCCGCGTTCGCTACTGGTGACTTCGAGCCTGCCCGGAGAAGGCAAGACAACTACCGCGGTAAACACCGCCGTTAGTTTGACTCAAACCGGCGCGAGTGTCGTGCTGATCGACGCCGACATGCGCCGGCCGCGCATGCGTTCAATCTTTGGCTTCACGGACCGGCCCGGGCTCAGCTCGATATTGTCCAGCGACGTGTCACGCGAAGACACGCTGGCAATGATTTCCCGAGACGAAGTGACCGGCTTGCACGTTTTGACTTCCGGTCCAATCCCGCCGAACCCGGCGGAGTTGTTGGGTTCCGAACAGATGCGCCGTCTAATGACCTTGCTGCAAGCGGAATTCACCCACGTCGTGGTGGACTCGCCGCCAATCAACTCGTTCACGGATGGCGTGCTCATTTCGTCGCTGGTCGATGGCGTGCTGCTGGTGGTCCATGGCGGCAAGAGTTCGCGCAACGTGGTCAAACGCGCGCGCCAGTTGCTGCACGACGTTGGCGCTAAAGTTTTCGGCGTCGTTCTGAACAACGTCAATATTCAATCGAACGACTATTACTACTACCAGCGCTATTACGCCTCAAATCACTACCAGACCGATCTTGAACCTGAGCTACCGCCGCCGCCGCCGGTTGCGCGTCCGAACATCAGGCCGCTCGCCTTGCCAGTCTCCTTCGCCCACACGACCGGTTTGCCGTCGCCACCGATCTTGAGGATCACGCTCTCCGGCACATCGACGAAATAGACCGTCCCGTCCTTATCGACGGCTGGCCCCTCGG
>JANMKA010000187.1:0-2107 GCA_031371765.1 Blastocatellia bacterium | reverse complement strand
AGCAACGTGAGTGTAACAACTCACGTAAAGGAGGCGCTTGCTTCATAACATCAGTACCGCCTGCGGTAGCGGGTGGATGTATTGGTTTGCGAGGGAAGCACCCACCCGCTACCGCAGGCGGTACTGACCTCATGACACTGCAATGACTGGCAAGACCAATGGTGTCGAGACCATAAGCCTTCTCTTTTCATGAAGGCAAGATAACAGTAAACACCGCGCCGCCGACCTTCGCGTTTGCCGCGGTCAATGTGCCGCCATGTTGGGCGATAACGCGATGGGCCAGGGCGAGACCAACGCCATGTCCGCTGGTCTTGGTGGTGAAGAACGGTATGAAGATCCGCTGCAAATCCGACGGCGCAATTCCTTCGCCGGTATCTTTGATTTTGATTGTGGCCCATTCTTTGCCGGCTTGATCGCGCTCGGTTGATGTGGAGACTTGTACGCGGCGATCGGTTTGGCTGTCGGGAACTGCTTCCGCAGCGTTGCGCATTAGATTCAGCAGAGCCTGGCGGAGCATGCGTTCGTCTGCGCGGATGAGAGCCGGCGAAGCAGCGAGTGGCACGCCCGCTGTCCCGGTATTAACCGGCCCAGTAATGACAAGCTCGACGCGAAGTTTCGCGAACAGTTGGCTCAGTTCGCCGGCACATTCGGCGATCAATTCTTTTAGATCGACTTCCTCCAGTTGCAGCGGTTGGGGCCTGGCAAAGTTCAGAAACGACGTCACCATCTCGGAAAGATTTCTGACTTCGCCCAGCAACGACGCCGCGACGGTTGCGCCCCTCTCGTCCAGCTCGAGGTTCTGCAGTAACTGCACGTAGCCTTGTAGCGCTGCGATTGCGTTCTTGAATTCATGGGCCAACCCGGCTGACATTTCACCCAGGCTTTCCAGGTTCTTCTTAAGCGCCACTTGTTCGCGTAGTTGGGTAACTTCAGTGATGTCAGTCAAGAGGCAAAGGGCGCCACGCTCATTCTGCTCAGGCGAAATGTTAATCGGCGCAATAGTCGCGCCCAGACGCCGCGGCAGACGATCGCTCGTTATTACCTCAATCTCTTCGCGACGAAATAGTCTTCCGGTTTCGAGACACTGTTGAACCATCTCGCCCAGTTGCGGCAGGTTTTGCAGCAGTGTGCCGGCTGGTTGGCCCAGCGCGCCACCGTCAACTTCCAACAGCGCGCGACCCGGCTCGTTGATTACGATTGAGCGACCGTTGCCATCGAAGGCAATCAATGCCGACGGCACGCTGGCCACGATGCGCTCGCTGAAGCGTTCGGCTGAGACCGCGCGCCTGCTGGCTTCGCTGCGCAACTCTTCAAGCACTTCGCGTTGCTTTTGCAATTGCGCGACGACCGATTGAAAAGTTTCCAGGACGAACTCGCCTTCATCCTGCGAGCGGTTGGCGGGTGCGGTCAGCGATGCCTTTTCGGCTTCGCCCACGAGCTGCCGGTAGGGTCGCAGCACCCGGCGCAACAAAAACATGATACAGAGCAAGCTGCCCAGGAGAATCGCGACAAAGGCTGCGAGCAGGAGTGGGCCGCGAGTAGCAGGAGTTTCCGGAACCAACAGATACAGGAGAATCGCAAACAGCGTGGCCAGTAAAAAGAAACCGGCCAGCAACGATAATCCGAATTGGTAACGAGATCTCGTCATCAGGGGTTGATTCGAATTTGACTGTAATGGCCTTGGGACTTTGGACTCTGGTCTTTGGACTTTGAACTTAGTACTTGGAGCTTAGGACTTCGAGGCTAGTGCCAAATAAAGGAACAGAGTACAAAGCACAAAGTACTAAGCACAAAGTACTAAGCACAGAGTTCAAAGACCACAGTCCAAAGTCCCCAAACCGACTTACCGTTAATGGCTTCAACGAAATTGCCCAGCATACCATTCAACAATTTGCCGGCCGATGAGCAGTGCGGCAATCGCGCCCATTCCCAAGAACACTCCAAACGGCAAAAGCATTTGCAGGTTTCGTTTGCCCTGCCGCGCCATCAGCACAATTCCGATCAATGAGCCCGACAGAACGCCCAAAAAGATATTCAGTATCGTCAGCCGCCAGCCAAGATAAGCGCCGACCATAAACATCATCTTCACGTCGCCCAGGCCCATCGC
>JANMKA010000084.1:0-34078 GCA_031371765.1 Blastocatellia bacterium | reverse complement strand
AATCAACGAGATTGCGCTATATAGCGGATTGCGCTGCGACACCATGGCAATAGCGCTACCGATCGCTAGACCGGCGAAGACTATGAAAAGGATCGTTGACATCTAATTCGTGAATCGTACTGGTAAATAGTTTCGAGTTTCGAGTTTCGAGTTTCGAGTTCGAAGTTTCTAGTTTCGAGTTAGACCGGTGCCGCCGGTGGCCAAGTCGTCCGGTTACAGAATTACCTCTGGCTATTTAGAACTCGGAACTCGGAACTCGAAACTCGAAACTCTTTAGTCTCAGCCCGTCTTAAAAAAGAATATGAATGAAGCCGTCAGCACAATATTCAGAATCGCCGCCGGCAGCAGAAACTTCCAACCAAAATCCATCAACTGATCAAAGCGAAAGCGGGGTAACGTTCCGCGCAACCAGATGTACAGAAACAGGAAAAATAAGATCTTCGCAAAAAAGTAGATCACGCCGAGCAGAGGGACCTGCGCCACGCCGGGACCGTTCCAGCCGCCCAGAAATAACGTCGTGGCCAACATCGAAACGGTGATCATGTTGATGTATTCGGCGTTAAAGAACAGCAGGAATTTGATCGAACTGTATTCAGTGTGAAAGCCGGCAACCAATTCCGTTTCTGCTTCGGGCAAGTCAAACGGCACGCGGTTGGTTTCCGCGATAGCCGCAATCAGGTAAAGAATGAAGCCCAGCGGTTGGTAGAAAATATTCCATTGTAGACCGTACCAGCCGGATTGCTGTTCGACGATGTGGTAAAGGTCGAGCGTGCCGGAAATCAGAATGACGCCGATTAATGAAAGCCCCAGCGCCAGTTCATAAGAGATCATCTGCGCCGAAGATCGCAGCCCGCCCATCAAGCTGTATTTGTTGTTTGACGACCAACCCGCCAGCGCGATGCCGTAAACGCCAACGGACGTCACGCCCAGCACATAAAGCAAAGCCACGTCGAAACGTGCTATCACGAGTTGAAAAGTCCCGAGGAAGGGAAGCGTAACTGTGGGACCAAACGGGTAGACGATCAGGGTCATGATTGCCGTGACCACCGCAATCATCGGCGCCAGCAGAAAAACAAAACGCGTTGACTGATCGGGGACCAGGTCTTCCTTCATCATGGTTTTGATGAAGTCGGCAAACGGTTGCAGCACGCCGCCAAAGCCGACCCGGTTTGGCCCCACGCGGCCCTGAATAAATGCGAGCACGCGCCGCTCGGCCAACACAGTGGCTGCGACTAAAAGCATGATCGTTAGAAAAGCAACGGTGATTGCCACGATCAGCGTAACGGCATGAATGTATGGGTTATTCCAGTCCATTTTGTCGTGAACGGTAAACCGTAAACCGGGAACCGTTTTAAGAACCGCGAATCAAAGAGCTTTTAACTGTTCACAGTTCCCGGTTTACGGTTTCCGGCTAAATCAATCCCCGGCGACGGCGGGCTCGGCTTGCAGTTTCGCGTCAACGGTAATCTGGTACAGCGGCGACACGCGAACTGTGTCCGGTCGCGGATTGCCGGCCGCCAGCAGGTGGAACTGCGAAACCTTGTCCGTCAGCGTGCCGATCTTAAAAAGCTCGTGACCGACCTTGGGCGTAACGTCTGTCTTCTCTCCCGTGTCGAGTAGCGCTGCGACCGTCTGTTGCAGTTCCTTCAAAGCTGATGACAAGTCGAGCGGTTCGACGATGTTGTAACGGGCCTGCACCGGATTTGACTCGTCCTTCAAAACCGGATAGCGCAAGCCAGAATAGGCAGGAACGCGGTCCGCGATTTCGCGAAAGACAGCGCTGGCCGACATCTCAAAACCGAAATCTGTGCCCAGTTCAGCAGCCAGGGCAGCCGTGATCATCCAATCCGGCTTGGCTTGATTAACTGGCGGAATCGACTGGCGCACGCGTTGGACCAGGCCATCGTTATTCGTAAACGTACCATCGACTTCAGCAAACGAAGCCGCCGGCAGCACTACATCAGCAAATGCGGTAGTGTCGGTTTCGAACAATTCCTGGACCACCAGAAAATCAAGTTTCGCCAACGCTTCCTCGCGACCGCGCAAGTGTTCCGGCAGAAAGCTTCCGGCCACATACAGCGCGCGAATCGAGCTGCCGGCCCCGTCGAGCATGCCCGCAACAGACATCGCGCCGTTCATCATTCCCATGTCATGCACGCCGACGCTGTTGTTGTAAATGGGAAGCGGATGCAGCAGCACGCGGCGCGCATCGGCGCGGAACGTGTTAGCAAGTTGCGCGACAATTACTTGGGCGGCAGCGTTAAGCTCACCGCCAAACATAATGATCACGTCGCCTTCAGTCTCGCTGACTGTTTGACGCAACGCAGATAGCTCGCTGGCCTCGATGCCCATCTTTTGCGCTGCCGTGGCTTCATTCGCACTATTGCCCAAGGCCCAAATGGCGGCACTTTCAGTTCCGGGCCGAATGTGAATGAACCGCGCGGCATGCTCGACCAATCTAATCGGCACGCTATTGACAACGATCAGTTTTGCCGCGCCGTTTCTGACGGCCTGACGGATTTGCTTTGCGGTCAGCGGCTGTAGTTCTTCAGGCTCACCGCCAATCAGCAGGATTGTTTTCGCATAGCGAATGTCGCGATGAGTCGCCAGCGGCGCCCCAAGGTTGTCGAAAAACGGTTTCAAGCTGAACGCGTCGGTGGCTGCGTAGTTGTTTGTGCCAACGACTTCTGTCGCGAATTTATGAAGCGCGTAGTTTGCTTCGTTGGTGATGCGCGGACTGCCAACCACTCCCAACGCTTCTGCTCCATGCACATCGGTAACCGCTTTCAACTTTTCAGCAACATGGCGCACCGCTTCATCCCAGGTCGCAGGAATCAACTTGCCGCCTTTTTTGTAGCGAATGAGCGGCGTGCGCAGACGGTCTTCGTGATTTACGAAAGGATGACCAAAGCGGCCTTTGATACAAAGGAACTCGCCGTTGTGGCCGTTGACGTAACGATCGCGCGCTACGATGCGCATTAACTCTCCGGCGCGCGAGCCCAGCGACATCTCGCAGCCATCAGAACAGTAACTGCAAGTCGAAATTGTTTGCGCCAACTCCCAGGGCCGTGCCTGGTGACGATAGGTTCCATCCAGCAACGTTCCGGTCGGGCAAACTTCGATGCAGTTGCCGCATTGCGAACAGTCGAGCCAGCCGCCGTAAGTGCCAATGACAGTATTCGCGCCGCGGCCGCCTGCTTCGATCGCGTCTTCGCCCATCCATTCGTCACAGACGCGCGTACAACGTTTGCACAAGATGCAGCGCTGCGGATCGTTTGCGACCATCGGCGACAGGTAGCGCTCGGGCTGATAGTTCTTCTTCTCGATAAAACGTTCTTCGAGTCCACCCCAGTCAAAAGTCAATTCCTGAAGTTCACACTCGCCACCGCGATCGCACACCGGACAATCCAGCGGATGGTTAGCCAGCAGAAACTCGAGCATCGAGCGCTGCGCCTTTTCAATCTCTTCGCTTTGGGTCGTCACAATCATGCCGTCGGTGCAGATGATGGTGCAGGACGTTTGCAGCTTTGGCATCTTCTCAATGCGCACCAGGCACATGCGGCACGAAGCCTGCAGCGCGAGATCTGAGTAGTAACAGAACGAAGGAATGTCGAACGCTTTATCGCGGCAGACATCGATCAGCCGCGCGCCTTTGGGCACTTCAAATTCCTTGCTGTTGATTTTGACTTTGATTACTTCAGTTGCCATTTTGAAAACCGTAAACTGTGAACCGGAAACCGTGAACTGTGAACTGTGAACTGTGAACTGAGAACCGTAAACTGTGAACAGGGCTGTAATCAGAAACTGCGAACTGAAACGCCTGGGACGTGAAACACTAGCCGACACCAGCGTATTTTTCTGTTTTCTGTTTTCTGTTTTCTGTTTTCTGTTTTCTGTTCTCTGTTCCCGGTTTACTGTTCCCGAATAAGGTGCTTTCTAAAGTCTTCCGGAAACCTCTTGATCGCTGACTGAATAGGCCAGGCTGCCGCGTCGCCCAGCGGGCAAAAGGACTTGCCCTCGATGTTGTCGCAAAGATCGAGCATCAGTTGCGCGTCTTCCGGACGTCCATGCCCCGCGGCGATGCGTTTGAAAACTTTCACCAGCCAATCGGTGCCTTCGCGGCAAGGCGTGCACCAACCGCAAGACTCGTGCTTGTAAAACTCAGTCAGGTTTTTGGTTGACTCAAACACGTCGACGGTTTCGTCCATCACAATGAATCCACCTGAGCCAACGCTCGAACCGGCTGCAACGATGCCTTCGTAGTCCATGCGCACGTCTTTACCGATAATTTGATCGGCGCGCATGATGTAAACGGACGACCCGCCGGGAATCACTGCCTTCAATTGTTTGCCGTCGCGCATACCGCCGCAATCTTCCATGATGAACTTTTCCATGTCGTCATAGCCCATCGGCAGTTCATAAACACCGGGACGATTGACATGACCCGAGACCGACCAAACTTTTGTGCCGCCACTTTTTTCAGTTCCGAGTTTCTGATAAGCCGCGCCCCCCAGCTTGATGATGTCGGGCACGGCGGTCAGCGTCTCGACGTTGTTAACCACCGTCGGGGCGGAGTACAAACCAGACACGGCAGGGAAGGGCGGCTTCATTCGCGGATGACCGCGCATGCCTTCGAGCGAACTCAACAACGCCGTTTCTTCGCCGCAGATGTACGCGCCGGCGCCGGTGTGCGTGTAGATCTCGGCTCCAAAGTCAGTGCCAAGAATCTTGTCTCCCAGTAATCCGGCGGCGCGCGCTTCAGCAAGCGCAACGTCCATGATGTCGATTAGGTAGCGGTATTCGCCGCGCGTGTAGATGTAGTTCGTTTTCGCGCCGAGCGCGTAGGCGGCGATCAGCATGCCTTCGATCAGCATGTGCGGATCGCGCTCCATTAGGTAGCGATCCTTGAACGTCCCGGGCTCCGACTCGTCTGCATTGCAAACGACGTACTTGGGCTTTGGCGAATCCTTGGGAACGAAACTCCATTTCATTCCGGTTGGAAATCCTGCGCCGCCGCGGCCGCGCAACGCCGATTTCTTCAGTTCGCCGATAACGTCGTCGGGCGACATCGAATCAAGCACCTTCTTGATCGCTTCATAGCCGCCGTGCTTGCGATACACGTCGAGGCTGCGCGAGTTTTCCAGATGAACTCTCGCGAGCTGCAGCGGTTCACATCCTATGGCGCCGATGAACATCGTGAATCGTAAATGGTAAATCGTAAATCGTGAATAGAAACCAGGAACTTTAGTGCTTTGAACTCAGTACTTTGAACTTAGTGCTTTGAACTTAGTGCTTTGAAGTTGAACGCGTGTTTGTCACTCGTTCACTCGCCTTACAAGACCAAATTGGAAGTACAAAGTACAAAGTTCAAAGTTCATTCATTTCAATGAATCGAAAATCTGATCGACCTTTTCTGTGGTCAGATTCTCGTGGTAATCAAAACCGATCTGAAACATTGGCGCGGTCCCACACGAGCCGAGGCACTCGACCAGTGAAACAGTAAACTTCCCGTCCGGGGTTGTTTCCCCCGGCTTGATGCCGAGTTTGTTGCAAACGTGATCGGTGATGCCGGGCTCGCCCATGATCTTGCACGACAGCGTCCTGCAAATTTGAATGTGATACTTACCAACCGGCTGCGTGTAGATCATTGAATAAAACGTCGCTACTTCCCAGATGTCGGTGATACGCAAACGCAAACGCTGGGCAAGATAAGCAACGCCCGGTGCGTCCAGATAGCCACGCTCGCGCTGCACAATAAACATCAAAGGCAGAATCGCCGACCGCATTACTGGATACTTCGCCAAATGCGCATCAATCTCCGCCTCAACTTCAGGCGAAAACGATGCCACCTCCCCGCCGATATCAACCGGCTGGGACAGTGGTTGGATTTGGATTGGTTGCGTGCTCATTTCTATGATGGTCTTGGGACTTTGGTCTTAGGTCTTTGAAATTTCGTTGAAACATTCGCGACCGCCGAGCCTTGACTCCTCCAAAGCCCAAAGCCCAATTACCTATCTATCTCTCCCAGAACAATATCCAGCGATCCGATAATTGCGACAATGTCCGCAACCATGCAGCCTTCCGACATGTGCGGCAGCGCGGACAGATTTACAAAACTTGGCCCGCGAAAATGCACGCGCGATGGCTTTGGACCACCGTCGGACCTGACGTAGACGCCGAGCTCGCCTTTCGAAGCTTCAATCGGGTGATAGACTTCGCCAGCAGGCACATCAAAACCCTCGGCAACGATTAGGAAGTGATGAATCAACGCGTCCATGTGGGTCTTCATCGCTTCGCGATCCGGCAAAACAACTTTTGGCGCATCGGCCTTCACTGGTCCAGGCCGCAAACGTGATAAGGCCTGCGCTACAATCTTGTGCGACTCCTTCATTTCACGCATGCGCACCATATAGCGCGCCCAGACGTCGCAATCGTTTTCGATCGGGACTTCAAAATCATACTTCTCATAACCGGTGTAGGGATTCGCGCGGCGAATGTCGAGATTCACACCGCTACCGCGCAAGCACGGACCAGACAAACCCCAATCAATTGCGTCCTCTGCCGAAATGTAACCGACACCCTGCGTGCGTTTCTGAAAGATCCTGTTTCCGGTCAGTAGCGTGTGAAACTCATCAACTGATTTTAAGAAACCGTCCTGGAACTGCTGCACGCGCCGCTCAAAACCCGCGGGCAAGTCCATCATCAAACCGCCAATGCGGAAATAAGAAGGCGTCAGCCTGCCGCCGGACGCAGCTTCGATAAGATTCAAAATCTTTTCGCGTTCGCGGAAGCAGTAAAAGAAAACGGTCATCGCGCCGATGTCGAGTGCATGCGTTCCCAGCCAAACCAAATGCGAGGCGATGCGTTGCAACTCGCAAGTCAGCACGCGAATTGTTTGCGCGCGTTCCGGTATCTCTAAACCAAGTAGCTTCTCGACCGCCATCACGTACGCCAGGTTGTTGCCCAGTGGATTCAGATAATCCATGCGATCGGTGATGACGATGCCCTGCTGATACTTTTTGTATTCAAAGAGCTTTTCCATCCCCGTGTGGAGATAGCCGATGTCGGGCGTCGCCTTGACCACCATTTCGCCGTCAAGCACCAGCTCCAGGCGCAACACGCCGTGCGTCGACGGATGCTGCGGCCCCATCGAGATAGTCATCTGGGTGTCGAGCGGACGATCGACGACCTCAAACTGCGGCGGAATGTTTACTGCGGAACTCATAAAAGTTTCGAGTTTCGAGTTTCGAGTTTCGAGTTGGTTTCGCTCTTAACCCCTCGAAACTACTTCAGGCTGTACGGCTCGTAGCCACGCAGCGGAAAATCCTTACGCAGCGCGTGACCCTGCCAATCATCCGGCAAAAGAATCCGGCGCAAGTCAGGATGTCCATCAAAAATGATTCCCAAGAGATCGAAAGTTTCGCGCTCGTGCCAGTTGGCCGTGCGCCACACGCCGGTGACTGTCGGCACGTGCGCATCTTCTTCCGCAAGCACAACCTTCAAACGCAGGCGATGATGTTTGGTTGTGGAAAAGAGGTGATAGTTGACTTCAAAGCGCGGCTCTTCTTCAACGCCGCGGTCAGCGCCACAAATGTCAGCCAGAAAATCAAATTTCGCTTCCGGCGCACTCTTTAAGTGCGCACAAACGGCAACAATGTGTTCGCGCGGAACCACCACCGTTGTTTCACCAAAAGTCTCGCTGCTGGAAACAATCCATTCCGCATTCAACTCCTGCAATGCAGTTGCTAAAGGCGTTGGCGGATTTCGAGTGGCATCCATTGCCGCGTTTTCCGGCGGATTGTTTTCGCTGTTTGCCCCAGTCGTCATGAACTATGTGCCGAACGTTCGCTATCCGCAAAGAGCTTACGAAGAACGTCGCCTTTCGTGCCGGGAAGCTATGGAGTAGGGTCGGGATTCGGGGGGTAAAGTGCTTGCGGTGGTTGAGCCATCGGTAATTGGCAAGGTGCCGGGAACGAAGGCTTCGCGCGCTTCCTGTTCGGGCACGTCGCGACGATCGCGCGATGACTCTTTCATAACCTTGTCCTGCAACATCATCACCGCGTGAATCAGCATCTCGGGGCGCGGCGGACATCCGGGAATGTAAACATCCACCGGCACGATCTTGTCGACGCCCTGAACGATTGCGTAGTTGTCAAAAACTCCGCCCGAGGTGGCGCAGGCGCCCATCGAGATCACCCATTTTGGTTCAGGCATTTGATCGTAGATGCGGCGCAGGACGGGCGCCATCTTCCGGGAAACGCGCCCGGAAACGATCATCACATCCGCCTGTCGCGGGCTGGCACGAAAAACTTCAGATCCAAAACGGGCCAGGTCGTTGCGCGACGAAGTTGCATTCATCATCTCGATCGCACAACAAGCCAAACCAAACGTCGCCGGCCAAAGCGAAGACTTGCGCGCCCAGTTGATCAAAGAATCGAGCCGGGTAGTCAAAACTTCCGGCAGCGCTTCGGCGATTATGTTTTCCAGTCCCATGTCGGTAGGTAAATCGTGAATCGTAAATCGTTTACAACTGTTTCACGGCATCAAGCCCTGCGGTAGCCGTCAAAAATATGCCGGAGGTTTAAGCGGCGGTCCGGGTCTGTTGCCGTTTGCGCTGGTCCATATCGTGGAGCAGTCGCGCTTCGCCTTCAGCTTCGCGCCGCGCGCTCTCGTTCCAATCGAACGCGCCTTTCTTAATCACATAAATGTAACCGGCCAAGAGGAGGGCAACAAAAACCATCATCTCGACATAAATCAGGGTTCTCAAACCGAACGCCGGGCTGGCAAGCGTCTTAAAGACCACCGCCCAGGGCACCAAAAAGATGACTTCAATGTCGAACAAGATGAAGATCATCGCGATCAGATAAAACTTGACGGAGAAACGTTCGCGCGCAGTGCCGACCGGATCTTTGCCGCACTCGTACGGCATCATCTTGGTGCGCGTGCGCTTTCGCTGGCCGATGAATTGCGAAATAAAAATATTGCCGACAGCGAAGCCCGCCGCGACGATGAAGATCAGCAGTATCGGTAGATAGTCTGAAAGACGAAAAGTCATCGTTACGATATTCCACTCAAATCAGATCAATCCGCAGACGCTACTTCATTTGAGCGAGTGCAAATGCCTGACCAAGATTGAGAATCATTGTACAAGCCGAATCGTAGACGAAGTGATCTGGGGTGTCAAGCAACCTTATGATCACGAAAGCGTGCTAAAAATTTGTTAATTGACCCTGAAAAAACCGCTATGTTAACTTCGATCCAGCGGCGCGACTTAACCGTTCCAAATCCAGCAGTCTTTGCTTACCTACGATTGTGATAACTGGCTTCAATACTGACGTGGAACACGATGGCGTGGTGTATCACGTGCAAACGGAGGACAAGGGGCTTGACTCTCCTTTAATCCTTTCGCTCGTTTATTCGGGCGGAGCGATTCTGGCCAGCAAGCGGTCTCCTTATGAAGATCTGATCGCCGCCGGGTTTGACGAAGCTGCATTGGCTCAACGTTTGAAACGCCAGCACCGGTTGATTTGTGCGGCGATAAATGCGGGGCGTCTTGAAGACCTGAAGCGCATGGGCGGGCGCACCGAGACGGCTGAAGCAGAAGTTGCCCCGCCGACGCCGCCAGACCTGGCGCCAGCGGAAGCGCCTGCGGTTGAATCTGCACCTCAGGAAACCGACAGCACGGCTCCGGCAGTCGACACGGAATTGCCCAAGTTCGTGCGGCGAGAGTCCGCTTACACCGTCCATGATTCGCGCCGGACGTCCCCGCTGGGTGAGAAGACGGCACCAGACTCGAACCTATTTGTGAGCCTGGTCGACGAGAAGCCATTTAGGTCGGGCCATTCCGTCACCATAAATATATTGGTGGAAAGGCGAACTGCCGGTCAGGCCGAACCCCTGGACCACGCCGCTGTGTCGGTGAAAATTCTGGGTACCGCCTTTCGACCACAGTTGTATTCGGTCGCGACAAACGGGCACGGTCTCGCAAGTATTTCCGCCGAAATTCCCAGATTCAATTCCGGTCGAGCTGCAGTAGTCATTCGTGTTGATGCGGGGGGCACTTCCTGTGAGACGCGGCGCGTGATTCATCCCGCCACCTAGAGGTTTCAGGAAAGCAATGGAAATTCAAGTCAACGGTGAGCAACAGGAAGTAAGCGAAGATTTACCGCTGACGGCACTGATAAGCCAGTTGCAGCTGCGCGCGGAACAGATCGCGATCGAGCTGAACCATGAAGTGTTGCGGCGCGCCGCGTGGGCAGCGACTACGCTGCAACCGGGTGACCGAGTCGAGATTGTTCATTTTGTCGGCGGTGGCTCTAGTAGAGCAAACTGTTAGTTTGCGGTCGTCGGTAGCCTCACAATTGAGAGTTCCACACGAACGCAAACTAACAGTTGGCTTTACGGAATAGGCGCTGAGTGAAGGGAAGAATATAATTGGATCATGTCAACTGCTGCACCAGCTCAAACTGAAAGCTTCAAGATCGGGAACCGCACGTTTACGTCCCGGCTAATCATCGGCACCGGCAAGTATCGCACCTTTGACGAAATGAAAGCCGCCCATGACGCGTCCGGCGCTGAGATGGTTACGGTTGCCGTGCGCCGCGTGCCGCTCGATCGTAGCAGCGAATCGTTTCTCGATCATCTCAAACCTTCACTGCAGATACTGCCGAACACCGCCGGGTGTTACACCGCTGAGGAGGCGATACGCACGGCGCGACTGGCGCGGGAAGCACTGCAAACCCACTTAATCAAATTGGAAGTGATTGGCGATCAAGCAACGCTCCTTCCTGACAACGAGCAAACTCTTGCAGCTGCCCGCATTCTGGTGAAGGAAGGTTTTGTAGTCCTGCCTTACTTCACCGACGATCTGATCATGGCGAAAAAGTTACTGGACGCGGGCTGTGCAGCGGTGATGCCGCTGGCGGCGCCAATTGGATCGGGACTCGGCGTGCAGAATCCGGCGAACCTGCGAATCATGCGCGAGCAGTTGCCGGACGCAACGATCATTGTCGATGCCGGAGTAGGCACCGCCAGTGATGCGGCAATAGCAATGGAGTTAGGCGCCGACGCGGTATTGATGAACACCGCGATCGCTGAAGCCCAGGATTCGGAACGGATGGCTCGGGCAATGAAGCTGGCAATACAGGCCGGACGATTGGCTTACCAGGCCGGCCGCATGTCGAAACGGCTTTATGCCAGCGCCTCGAGTCCAATCACCGGAGTGGTGCGCTAGCCTATAGTTTCATTCAACTCCTTGGAGTGCGGCGGCCTGGGGCCGCTTTGGTCCGCCGGCTCGACATCGCTTCTTTACCATCAATTAAATCACTGCCAAAATAGCTATGGTTCAAGGACCGGCCAAAGCGGCGCCGGGCCGCCGCACTCCAAGGAGTTGCGTGCTGCATTAGAGCACTACTCAGCAACTGCATTATTTATCTAGAGTATAGGTTTGCAAGGCAGTTGCCGGCAGTAACCCCTCGTCTTCATCTTTCGTTATCCCCTCATCCGTCAGTGCAAGTTGAATCCGCTCCTGCTCGCGCATGACGCGTTCACCCAGCTCTGTTATCGAGACGGTCGGATACTCGCCGGCGCTGACGCGCAAACAACCGGCGGCGCATAGCGCATCTATGAAAAGCAGGATGTCGTCCTGCCGCATGTCTTTCAACAGGCCGTACGTCGAAAGCTCATTCAGGTGCGCCTGCATCACATTCTTAGCCGCCGAGCCGCGCAAGGTGGCGGCGAGCACGGCCTTTCCAAAGCGTCCCTTCATCCGCGAAGCGCAAGCCAAAATCTTGCGCACGCGCAGATTCTCGTCGTCGTTCAAAGTGCGGGGCAGCGGCAGAGCGGCACGAGTTGCGCCCCCTTTACGGACCCGTCCGCTGGGCAGGGCTGCGGGCAACACTTCGTTGCTGGCGAGCGGAGTTTTCGCGGCGCTGTGCGGGTTGCAGTTTCCGCAGCTACCGCAGTTGCGCGCGTGATGCCGGTCACCGAAATAATCAAGTATGGCCGCGCGGTAACAATGTTCCGTGTAACAGAATTCGATCATCTCGCGCAGCTTGCGCCGTTCCAGAGCCGCGCGACGCTCGACATCTGCCGGCGTGACGCGGAGTTTGTCTGGCCGAACGTTGTCGAGCATCAGGATCGAGCGCGGCGGTTTCTGTCTGGTTGAGAGTGGCGTCGCCGCTGCTGGCGAGACACCCGCGGTCCCAGTAAACGCGGTCCCGGTGCCGCCGGCATTGGCAGACCACGGTGGGTTGGCCTCAGTATCGAAGTTTCTTGAGTTGGCCAGGCGATGTATGTGGCCGGCGCGTTCGAGCAGATAGAGAGTGGACTGTACTGCCATCTCATTGCGAACGCCGGCGCGCTTCGCAATCTCACTGGCGGAAAGTTCTATTCGCTTAAGACCGGTTGCAACTAGCACTCCGTAAACGTCGCGTACCACTTCCGCGGTCGGGTATGATCCTTCGATGAAAAAGTCGTGCGTGTTCTTATCGGCATAATTGAACAGCAGAACGCACGACGACGGCAGGCCATCACGACCGGCGCGTCCGATCTCCTGATAGTAAGCTTCGATCGATCCCGGCATTTGATAATGAGCGACAAAGCGTATGTCGGCTTTATCGATACCCATGCCGAACGCGTTGGTGGCGACGATCATCTGCGTGCCACCGTTCATGAAATTATCCTGCGCTTTCACGCGCGCGGTATCGCCCATGCCGGCATGATAGGCTGACACGCTCAATCCCTGAGCTTGTAATTGCACGGCCACCTGCTCCACCGCCTTGCGAGTGGCGGCGTAGATTATTCCCGAGCCATCGTTTGTCTTCGCCAGCCGCTTGATGCGCCCGATCTTCTCGCGTTCCTTTTCCGTATGCACGACGTCGATGGTCAAGTTAGGCCGGTCGAAACCGCTGACGAACGTCTCGGGTTTAGTTAAGCCGAGCTGTTGAATGATGTCGGAACGAACATAAGGTGTAGCGGTGGCGGTGAGGGCAATAGTTTGAGCGCCCGTGCCGTTGGCGTTAAGCGCCTCGACCACATTCTTCAGACGCAAGTAATCAGGACGAAAGTCATGGCCCCAGGTTGAGATGCAATGAGCTTCATCGACTGCGAAGAGCGAAACCTGAATTGATTTCAGCGCTTCAAGAAAGCGGCTGCTGCGAAAGCGTTCCGGGGCAACATAGACGAGCTTGTACTCGCCACGGCGCAAAGCATCAATCCGTGACCACTGTTCCTTTTCCTCGACCGAACTATTAATGAAAGTCGCCGCCAGGTTGCGCGCGCGCAGCGCGTCGACCTGATCCTTCATCAACGCGATTAGCGGTGACACAACCACGGTGGCGCCTGTAAACATCAGCGCCGGCAGTTGGTAGCAGAGAGATTTGCCGCTGCCGGTAGGCATGACGACAATGGCGTTTTTGCCTGCGAGGATCGCTGCGATGACTTCGCGCTGGCCTGCGCGGAACTCCCTGAATCCGAAGTGTTCGTGCAGGGATGTGAGGGCGTCATCGATTGAAGGCATGCGCGGGAGTTTAAGCGGTGGAAAGATTAGCTAGCAAGTCGCATCAATCGGCAAGAGATAGAAGTACATGCAAGAATTTCAGTATCGGAGGCAAAGGAAGAGCGGGGGCATGCCCGCCTTCCCAACCTCGAGCTGATCCGAGTCGAAGTTTTGGCTGTCCGGAAAGCGTTTCAAACGTTAAAACGATTCCGTATAGTCTCGAGGTTGGGAAGGTGGGCATGCCCCCGCTCTTAGGTGGGCCAGGATAATTCTGCGGATCAGTTCTAAGTAACTAATAACGCTTTTGGTCAGGCTGGAGTTCGCGCTGAAACAGCAGTGCTGCCAACTCATCCCTCAACCAATCCCGTTGCAAGTTCAACATTGAAGAGTAGCTGGTGCTGCAACTGCATTGGCTGGTTGCCGCTGCTGTGTTGCGCGGGGTAACAGCGGCGAGCGCAAAGTCTGTTTGATTATTGTTCACATCCTGGCAGCCGGCCTGTTTGCGTTGCGTTGACGTTGTGTTATTTCCCGGGCCCGGCGCGTTGTCGGCAGTGCTCGCGCCTTCGCGGCAATTTGCAGTCGTGCCATAACCGACGAAGTCAATGATCGTGGGACCGGAAGGACAACCGGCCGCCGCCAAGGCCACAGTGCTGTTTACCAAAGCGATCTTTCCGGCGCCGGCCGCCATTACGATCGTGCCGGTAGCGTCGGGAGTGGGAAGCGCAACACCAGTTCCGCCGCCGCTCGATTCTTGAATCAGGTAGTACTGTCCCGGCTGGAGCAGCACGTTCGTCAGTGGGGTTACGGAATAGTTACCGCTGGTCGAAGTTGCTGCTGAGTACTGCACCGACATGCCATTCAAGCTTACCGCCATGTTGCCACGATTAAAGATTTCGATGAAATCGTTGGTGAAAGTCGCGCTGGCATTCCCACCGCCACCGTAAATCTGGCTGATGACAAGTTTGGTCCCGTCATTATCGGTAATGCTGCCGATACCCTGGGGATCGCTGATGGCGGCATTAACAGGAGTACTCAGATTCAAGAAGAACGTTTCGCAGATTGCTTCGTTGGTTGTGTCGCCGTTGACTGGCACATCGATGGTTTGCGTTGACTGTCCGGGAGTAAACGTCAAGGTGCCGCTCGTTGTTTGATAATCGGTGGGGGCTATCGCCGTATTGTCAGCGGTAGTGTAGTTGACCATCACGGTTTGCGTGCTGGTTGGTGACAAGGTGACAGTAAACTGCGCAATGGTCGCGCCGCTGTCCGGCTCGGTCACAGTTACGTCGTTAACCGTCAACTGCGGACTGTCATCGTTGAGAATCGTACCGAGACCCTGCGCATCGCTGACAGTTGCGCCCGACACGTTGGTGACGTTCACAAAGAAGGTTTCATCCGTTTCGACGTTCGCATCGCCGTTCACGGTGACATCAAAGGTGAAGGTCGAGTTTCCGGTTGTTATTGTTCGCGCGGTCAAACTGCTGACGATGTAATCACTATCAGCTACCGTTGCGGTGTTGTCCTGGGTGGCAATGTCAAACATTACCGTCGACGGCGCCGGCGCCGAGAGACTAACGGTAAAGGTGAACGTCTTAGTTCCGCCGTTGCCTTCGGTCAGCGACACGTCGTTGATAGAGAGAGCCGGCACATCGTCATTTTGAATCGTCCCTACACCTTGCCCGTCAGCCAAGGTCGCGCCGGAAACGTTCGTGACGTTAACAAAGAAGGTTTCATTAGGCTCAATCGCCACATCGCCGTTGACGTTGACAGTGAAAGTGTAGGTTTGTTGGCCGGCGGGAATAATTTGTCCGGTCTGCGTTTTGGCTACGTAATCGCTGTTGGCGGTAGTCGCAGTGTTGTCCTGCGTGGCGATATCGAAAGTTATGTCAGTTGCAGGAGCGGGCGACGACAGACTGACAGTGAATGTCGCGGTGGTTGTGCCGCTGCTTCCCTCGACGACGCTAACGTCGTTAATCGTCAAGCTAGGCGGCGTGCCTGGCGTGCAATTGTTCAGCGGCGAACTGGTGTTGCGCGGGAAGGGAGCAGTTAACAGGAAGTCGACTGCGTTGTCGTTAGTATCGGTGCAGCCGCCGTTCTTTCTCAGGTCGGCAGTGGTGTTGCTCGGCGCCGGCGCTCGGCCGGAGCCTTCAAAGCAATCGGCACTCGTTCCATAGCCAACGAAGTCTGCAACGGTTCCCGACAGCGGACAGCCGCTGCCACTAAGCGATGTCGTACCGGCGACGAGGGTCACTTTGCCGGCTGCAGCCGCCATGTTGATGCTGCCGGTCGCGTCGGGTGTTGGCAGCGCAACTCCATTTGCGCCGCCGCTGGAAAGCTGCACGAGGAAATACTGACCGGGGGCGATCGTTCCGGAAGTTACATCAACTTTGTTTGAGCCGAAGGTTGCCGTGGCGCCGGCGTACTGAACCGAATACGGCGTGACGGCGAAGTTTACCGTGGTTGTTCCGCGATTGAAGATCTCAACGAAGTCGTTCGCGTACTGTGCGCCCGCATTGCCACCACCCGCGTAGAGCTGGCTAATAACCAAACTCGCCGTGTCATCGTTCTGAATTGTGCCCACACCCTGGCCGTCAGTGACTGTCGCGCCGGCAACATTCGTCACGTTAACGAAGAAGGTTTCGTTTAGCTCAACGATCGTGTCACCGTTAATCGTGACATCAAACGTGTAGGTTGATTGGCCGGCCGGAATGGTTTGCGCCGTCAGGCTCCGCGCGAGGTAGTCATTGTTCGCAGCCAGCGCAGTGTTGTCTTGCGTGGCAATGTCAAAAGTTACGCCGCCGGCATTCGCGGGCGCTGAAAGGCTGACAGTAAAAGTGAATGTGGTTGGGCCGGCGTTGCCTTCATTCAGCGTTACATCGTTAATGTTGAGTCCTGGCTGGGGCGCCTGCACCGCGGTTGTTGCCGTTGCGGAATTGTTTCCGTTGTTTGGATCCGGAGTCGCTGACGAGACGGTCGCTGTGTTGCTGATCGTCGAACCCCCGGCGCCGTTGGCTGTAGCGACGAGTGTAATCGTTGCGGAAGATCCGCTCGCCAGAGACGAAAATGTAACCATGCGATTGTTTCCGGAGCCGCCACAAACGCCGCCATTGTTTGCTGCGCAAGAGACAAAGCTGACTGAGACCGGCAGGTTGTCCGTGACGACGACCGCTTGGGCATTTGCCGCGCCGTTGTTCGCAAGAGTGATTGTGTAAGTAACCTTGGCGCCGCTAATGATCGGATCCGGAGCATCCGACTTAGCTATTGAAAGATCAGCCGAAGTCAGGTCGAGACAACCGGAAGCAGCATTCTGCGGGTTGCTGCTCGCTGCGTTCAAAATAAAGTCAGCGGCGTTGTTGTTCGTGTCCGTGCCGTTGCCGAACGCTCCGCCGGGCTTTCGCTCATAACTCTGATCGACGTTAGCCGAAAGCGGCGCGACCGGCGTGCCTTCTTTAAAGGAAGAGCCGTTGCTCATGCCCACCGCGTCGATGATTGAGGTGCCATTCGACCCCGTAATGGCGATGCCGCCGTCGTCTGTAATCCCGGTGCCGTAGATTTGATTGGCAGGAACTGAGCCGCTGTATCCACCCGAAGCACTATTCGCAATCAGATAATGGCAGCCCGACCCGAGTGTGGTGCCTGCCGTTATGGTGACCCGATCGCTGATGGTGCCGGTGCCGTTCGAAGCGCGAATTTTCAGTCCGCCGATGAGTTGCGTGGAAGTGGTCGGGTTGTAAATCTCAACAAACTCGTCCGCGGCTCCGGCTGGGCCGCGCGTGCGAAATTCGCTGATCAGCAATTGGCCGGCTGCTGGTTCGACAGTCAAGGTCGCCGGAGTACTGGTCACGGTCGTACTGCCATTGTTGGCCGCGGCAGTAATTTGCGCGGTACCGCTTGCGCGTCCGGTAACAGTTGCGGTGGCCGAACCGGTACTCGAAGTTGCGCTTACCGAGTCGACGGTTGCGATCGTGGTGTTGTTTGCGGCAAACGTGATCGTAACACCGCCAATGTTTTGGCCAAACTGATCCTTTGCCTGGGCGGTGTACAACTGCGTCTCGCCGACACCGATCGTGGCGGTAGCGGGTGAAATGGTTACGCTCGTCAAGACGGGCGCCGCTGTGTTTACCGTTAAGGTGGCTGGCGCAGACGTTACGCCCCTGCCACTCGCGCGAATTTCTGTCGTTCCCGGAGTAAAGCCCGTCGCCAATCCGTTCTGATCGATCCCCGCAACGGTCGGGTTGCTCACAGTCCAAAGAAAGACGACACCAAAGACTTCGTTTCCGCCGGCATCAAACGCGCGGGCTGTGAACTGCTTCTTCTGGCCCTGCTCAATCGTCGCAGCCAAAGGCGAAACATCGATACGGGATATTGGCGAGCACAATGCAAAGGGAGCGCCGTTCAGTCTGGTGCCGGGACTAAACAGCCGGCCACCGCTGCCGCTGGCCGCTGAATGCAAAGTAAACGGGCCGGTAATGTCGGGCGATCGGGTCAGCGATTGATTAGCGTCGCCATTGAGTCCAGTGGAACCGCCAAAAGCGACTGAGTCAGCACTGTTGCCGGCGCGATCGCGCAGCGTAATTACTCCGCCGGTGTTCGTCAGCGACAGACTACCGGTTTGCACCGTATAGACCTGGGCCCCGCCGTAGACCGGATCATTGCGATTGGGATTGCCACCGCCAAATAACACCAGCGAGGTACAGGCGGGCAGAATGTAACCGGCGACAAATTCATGTCGCACAATATCTGACGAAGTAGTGCTACGCGTCAGGACGCGGTAACCCATTAGATCGATATCGTGAGTTGTCGTGTTTACTAACTCAACATATTCATCGTCTCCGGAATCACGCACGCCGTCGTGATTCGCATCTCCCGCCAACCCATCAGGCGGATCGGCAAGAAACTCGTTGATCATCACATCGCGCCGAGAATCTCCGAGAAACTCGACGCTCACAGGGTTGCTATCGCGACCATCAGCGCGTACGACGAGTTCAACCTTACCGGCGCCGCGCAAATCGGCCGGGACCAGAACGTGAATTTCGTCCATGCCAGGCATGTTGGGAGTTTGCGCCACCGACTCAACAGTTAGCGCCCGGCCACCGGCCGTCACCGACACCGCTGTGGCATTCCGAACGCCAGTCGAAAACACAATCAAGCGCAGGTTGCCGCCGCTGGGATCGAATGGCCCCGGCTGTAGTGTGTCGGCATTGAGAACCACACCATCGCCAAGCCCATCGCCGCTGTAGGTGAAAACTCCTGGAGCAGCCCGCAAGGTTGTGACGGCGCCTTTACTCGCGAATCCGTCAGGGTTAGTAACGATGACTTCAGCCGTACCTATTTCTGTCGCCGCGGGCACGTGGAAGTTAACCTGCGTGGGCGAGACATAAAAGATCTGGGCGGCCCGGCCATTTACCGTTACGGTCGTACCATTTACGTTTGTCGGCAAGCTGGCGTCTGGCTGTCGCTGAGTTTGCTGAGTAGTGTTCGCAAGGTTGTTGCCTAAGCCAACCGCGATGCTGTCAGGCGCAAAGGCTTTGGTTGCTGAAGGCTCGTGGCCGAATGACGCGCCGTTCAAAACGGTCAGGGTCCCAAAGGGCGGCCGGGCCGGAGTGCCCGTAACGTATATCTCGGAATTGTTTGCGAAGTCGGCATTCGTGAGGGCTCCGGAAAGTACGCGGGGAAAATTGAAAGCGATCGCCGAACCATCGTCATTCAGTGATGAGACGACGTCTGCAGTTGCGCTCGATGAAGTTGCATTTGTAACGCGCCCGAACGTCGACGAGGGAATGTCATAGGTGTAAAGCTCGACGCTGCCGTCGGAATTACTGCCGGCGCCGGAGACTGTGCGGCGCGTCGCAAACGCGAGGCGCTGGCCGTCGCCACTGATGGTGGGATGCAGCGGAACTTCAGTAACGCGCGACGATAGCGTTGTGATCTGACGCGTCGTGTTGCCGCCGCGTCCATCAAACAAGAAGACCTGGGTCGTATTGGTTGCCGTCTGTGCCGACCACACGACGCGCAAGCCGTCATCGCTTATCGCGCGGCCATAAGTCAGCGCCAACGCCGTTACGTTTGCGGCGACGATGCGAGCGGGAGTAAGCGGCGCTCTAACTTGCAACAACAGATCGCGGCTGCCGTTGCTGGTTGCGTTAGGATCGCGAATGTAAGCGACCGAGCTGCCATTGCCACTAATTTTTGCGTCGCTGAAGCCGACAATTCCGGAAGACGTAGTTAGTTGGCTGAAACTGAGCGCGACGCTGTCAAAAACAAAAATCTCCAGATTGCCGTCGGCGTTTTGATTTGCCAGATCCCGATTTGAGGAGAAGGCAACAAAGCGCCCGTCGTCTGAGATCGAAGGCTGGAAGTTTCCGTTGACTATGCGATGCGCAAGATCGCCGGGCGAAGTGTTTGTTACCTGAATTAATTTTGCCCCGTCGTAAAGAAAGATCTCCGAGTTGCCATCAGCATTGGTTCCGAGCGGGTCGTCTTTTGCCGCGAACGCGATCCGCGAGCCGTCCTGGGAAACAGCCGGCGCGGGCGCGCGCGTTGCACCCATTTGCAGGAAGGTGGGCGGGTCGACGCCAACGTTTGCGCGAATCGCGCGAAAGCTTTCCGCGCCACCGGCGTGAGCGATGTCTTCAGTAGATTCGAACGCGACAAATCTTCCGTCACCACTGATCGCCGGATTGAGGCTGATCCCTTCTTCAGTTGTGTTTGTGATCCGGCGCAGCGGCGACTGCATGTGCGCAGTCTGCCAGGCAAGCAGGCCGAGAGAGGCCACGATTAAGAAGACGAAAAGCGAGCGTTTCGGGCGAAGCACGAGAGTAGCGTTTCCTCTACACGATCCTCAAAAGAATGAAGCTCGGCAGTTCTGTTAATATAAAGATTGAGGCAAGTAACCAGAGCGACCGGAAACGCACGGATTCTACTGGTTTATCCGGGAAAGAGAAAGCATAACCCGTTGCGCTGCGACCCTTGCAAATGTTCTGGTAAAACATAAGTCATGAAGCTATTAATCAGCGGTTCACATGGTCTCGTAGGCACGACCTTAATTAATTCACTGGTATCGCCAGACCACGACGTCTATCGCCTGGTGCGGCACTACGCGGAGTCCGATTCTGAGATCGAGTGGAGTCCCGATCGTTACAGCATAGCGCTGGCACGGCTCGAGGGCTTTGATGCCGTCGTCCACCTGGCCGGAGAAAGCATTGCGGAGGGCCGTTGGACCGAGGAAAAAAAGAAACGGATCCGCGAAAGCCGGGTGAAGGGAACACGATTGCTTGGCGATGCGCTCGCGAATCTCTCCAATCCTCCGAAGACTTTTATCAGCGCGTCAGCGATCGGTTACTACGGCGATCGCGGCGATGAGGTGCTGACAGAGAAGAGCGAGCCTGGTAAAGATTTTCTTTCCGAGGTTTGCGTTGAATGGGAGCAGGCGACTGCGCTCGCGGCCGAGAAGGGCATTCGCGTTGTTAACTGCCGGTTCGGAATTATCCTCGACGCCACGGGGGGCGCGCTGGCGAAAATGTTGCCGCCTTTTCGCATGGGCGTGGGCGGAAAGGTTGGCAGCGGCAAGCAGTGGATGAGTTGGATTGCGCTCGATGATGTCATCGGCGGGATCAAGTTCGCGCTGGCGAACGATTCGATTAAAGGCCCGGTAAATTTCGTCGCGCCGGCACCGGTGACGAACGCTGGCTTCACTAAAACATTAGGGAAGGCTCTGGCGCGTCCGACGATATTTCCTATTCCCGCTTTTGGCGTGCGTTTGCTTTTTGGCGAAATGGCAGACGCGTTGTTGCTGTCGAGCCAACGGGTTGAGTCCGCTGTTTTGCAGAGTTCCGGTTACTTGTTCAAATACGCTCAACTCGACAATGCGCTGCGCCACGCGCTGAAAGATTGAAAGCAAGGTACGGCTCTGCCGTCTGATTTGCGGCGGTGGCTCTGCGACCAACTAGAAGAAAGCCGCGGCAAAAGAAAAAGGCCCGAGCCTCTCGCCCGGGCCTTTCCCTTTAGCACCGATCGGTGTGGTACGACCAAAAGGCACTGTTGTTTTTCGGTCTTCTGTTTACGGTTTCCGGTTTCCGGTTCACCGGTCAGTTTCCGACGACGTACAGGTGTCCGTCGTTTTGTGAATAGAGCCTCCCGTCGCCGCCAATGGAAGCCGGCGTATATGCCGCCCCAATCGCCAGTTGCTGGAAGATCTTTTGTTTCAAAGTCCCGCCCTGATTGATCGCAAACAGATTACCGTCTTCGCTGTTCGCATAGACGACTCCATTCGAATCGATCGCCGGGGCGTTGACGCACCACTCGAAACTGAAAGGGTGATCATCCACACAAGTCACCGAGCCATTGGGCTGCCGCGTGCAGCTCAGTGTATTCGTGTTCTTGTATCTCCATTCCACAGTCAATGCCGGACTGAGTTGAGTAATGAAGTATTCCTCCGGATACCCAGGATTGGACGCGTTGCGATCAGGCGGACAAACAGCATCGTCGTTGCAGTAAGAACCGACTTCGCCGTAATGGTTGTCCTTGGTCACAAGCGAGTAGGTGCCGCCATGGCTATAAATCGCCGGTGTGACATCCCAACCAAAAATGAAGGAGTTGAGGAATGCTCCAGTCGAGCTGTAGTGCAGCATGTGTCCCTGCGCGTAGTTGTAACGAGTGTACGAGCCGTAGAAAATGCTGCCATCGGGCGCGACCACTGGAGAAGAGCTGGCGTCGTCAAGTATGCGACCAGAAGGCAAGCTGTTCGTATCGGGAGCGACACCCGTAGTCGCGCCAACACTGCAACCTCCGGGCGTGCCGTTGGGCGGTATCTGCACATTGCAGCCGTCGTTTAAGACGCCGTGCATTGTAGCCGTCCACTTTGGCGTGAGATTGGAATTGACCGCTACCAGGTAGCCGTAACGCGTAACGGAATGGTTGCGCGCAATCGTGTAGATGGTTCCGTCCGCGCCAACTGCTGGCGCTACGTTAATGCCGGGCCGGACCGTATTGCACTTGATAGTCGGCGCCACGGATGTCGGGGTGGGCGGCCACGGTGGCGGCGTGCTAAAGCCGACTTCGCAATCGTCGTTTGGTCCCATCTCACCGGTCATGATGTCTTTAAACTGAGCAAAGCTCATCGTGCCACCGGACGTAATCTTGACGAGCCACGCGCCAATTACATCCTTGCCCCACGGATTGCTCAAATTGAGCTTCAGCGCGTTGTAATAGATGTTACCGGCGCTGTCCGCTGTGATTGGTCCGGTAAGAAATATGTTGCTGTCGGTGCCAAGCGGACTGTAATGCGCGACGACAGCGCCGTTGGACTTGTTTAGCTTGTAGACCGATCCATTACCACCGGGAACATAGACAAACGTGCCCGCCAGGGTGGCATGGAATACGGGCTCCCATGAGGGGCTACCAAACGGAACCGGCTTCCAGTCGCTCGCAAAATTCCACTGGGTGACCAGGTTACTCCCACTCCAACTCAGCTTTCTTTCATTCCAGGTTTGCGATTCCCAAGTGGTCATTGAAGTGTAGGTTCCCGACTTGAACTCCATGAAGACGTCGTTACCGTCCACCAATGGAGTTTGGTAGTGAACGAGTAGATCGCCATCGCCATTCTCAGGAGCTTTCTCCTGTTCGACGAACGGATCGTAGACGATGTCGGCAAGAATTGTGTTGAGGTTTTGGCCGGCCGCGGTGGACGTGCCCGTGTGTTTTTGATCGTGGCCCCACTGGGGCCAATCGTCGGCAAAGGCCTGGGTCAAGCCAAAAGTAATGCCGCCCAGGACGATGAGAATGAGTAATTGGAGCTTGGTAGCTCGCAGAATGGGATTCATTGAGATCTCCTTTCAAGAGTGGGAAAGAAGCAGAAAGACAAAACTCCCTGCTTTTGACTCAATGCCAATCTGGACGTTTTTAGGCAGTGAAGTTAGGGTTCGCGTACAGACGCTGCGCTGAAATCAGCGTTAAGGCGAATGGAAGGATTCGTCTCCGTCAGCTTTTACCCCGTGGATGTTCGCAGGTTATGCCTGTGGCGAGAGGCTGTCAAGGCCTTTCGAATGTCAAAGGGTGAGTAGAAGAGCTTTGCCAATAGAATCCGACTAGAGATCGACGCGAAGCGATCTCATTAGCACCGCGGCTTCAGCCCGGTGAGGGAAAAGCGGCACTGATAACGAACCGTTTCTAACGGTTTCTGTTGCAGGGGATCAGGACAAACCGTTGGAAACGGTTCAAGAAAGGATTTTGTAGAACTTGACCACCGGGCTGAAGCCGCGGTGCTAATGAGATCGCTTCGCGTTTGAGTGTTACGCGAATGCTGTCAACAGTTTTTGTCGTACCAGTCTTAGACGACTCTGTGTGGAAGGCCCTCTGGAACCAATTGAATATTGTCGGCTATTTGCTGTCTGAGGCAGCTTCAGAAGTCTTCGCTGGGGCAAACTCTTCCAGGGCGCCGAACACTTCCAGCGCATACTTCACATTTCCGAAGGGCGCCGAGACCTGCACACCTTGAATTAAGTCACGCACTTCCAACAAAGACTCGCGCGCGATTTTCAATCCTTCGTCGCGACCGGCTTCTTTGCTGACGGCCGAGGCCGCGCGCATGCGTTCCATGATTGAAGGCGTGACCCGAACACCGGGCACTTCGTTGTGCAAAAACTCGGCATTGCGATAGGAAACCAGCGGCCAGATGCCGGCGACAATCGGAATGCGCACGTGCTCGATGGCCTTAATGAAGTCACGTAATTGATCCGTATCGAAGACAGGTTGCGTGATCGCATATTGCGCGCCCGCCTCAACCTTGTATTCAAAACGGCGAATCTCTTCGTCGAGATTGATGGCGCCGGGATTCACGCCCACGCCGATGCAAAACGCAGTCGGTTGTCCAATCGGGTTGTTGCCGATATCCAGACCGTGGTTCAGTTTGTTGACCATGTTGGTCAAACCAATCGCGTCGATATCGAACACCGCGGTCGCGTCCGGATATGGGCCCATCTTCGGCGGGTCGCCGGTAATCAACAGCAGATTGCGAATGCCGAGCGCCGCGGCGCCCAACAAGTCGGACATCATGCCCAGCAGATTTCGATCGCGACAGCAGTAATGCAGCACCGACTCAATACCGATCTGTTGTTCGACCAGCACGGCGGTCGCCAGGGCACTCATGCGCGATTGAGCGCGCGCGCCGTCGGGAATGTTTACGCCATCAACGCCAGCCTCTTTCAAGAGCCGGATCGAATCGAGTGTCTTAGCGGCATCCACACCCTTTGGTGGCAGGACTTCAACCGAAGTAACGAACTCGCCATTCACGATTTTGCGCGACCACTGCGAACGTTCGGCAGGCGGAACAAGTTTGAGATCGGTCGGCGCCCCGTCCGTGATATGGGCCAGCGCGCCGGAGTTCAGCACTACTTTCTGCGCGCGCGGCGAAGCCGCTCGGACTGCATCCGAAATCAACTTGATGTGCGCCGGCGTTGTGCCGCAACAACCGCCGATGAACTTCGCGCCCGCCTGGATGAAGCGTTTGGCAAACTTGGACATGTACTCGGGCGAGCACATGTAAAACTGTCGTCCTTGAACGTCGCGCGGCAGCCCTGCGTTTGGCTGCGCGGCCAGTTTCTTCTTGGTGACAGCGCGCATTTTTTCCAGCGCACTCAAAATTATTGCCGGGCCCACGCCGCAGTTTAGTCCGATAACATCCGCGCCCCATTCATCCAGTCGCGCGGTGAAGAGTTCCGGCGTAGTTCCGTAGGAAGTGTTGCCGTCGGTTTGAATGGTCATCTGCGCGATGATGGGCAGATCAGAAAGCTCACGAACGGCGCGGATAGCCTGGCGCATGGCTGAGACATCGGAAAAAGTCTCGAGCACAAACAGGTCGACGCCGCCCTCGAGCAGCGCTTCGACCTGCACCTTGAACATGTCTTTGGCTTCGTCGAACGAGGTTGGCCCATAAGGCTCGATGCGCAAACCCAGCGGGCCAATCGCGCCGGCAACATACGCGCGCTCGTCGGCCGCCCCTCGTGCGATGCGTGCAGCGTTGATATTTATTTCACGCAGATTATCAGCAAGACCGTACTGGTTGAGATTGTGCGCAGTCGCCCCGAACGTGTTCGTCTCGATAATGTCGGCGCCGGCCTGGACATATTCAGAATGGACTTCCTGGACCAGGTCCGGATTTGTCAGATTCAGTTCGTCGTAGCAGCGATTGATGTAGACGCCCTTGGCATAGAGCATCGTCCCCATCGCGCCATCAAAGACGTGAATGCGATCAGTTTCGAGTATGTCTCTGAAAGGTTCCATCTTGTTATTGCCGATTGCCGATTTCCAATTGCCGATTTAAGAAGAGTTCATCGCCGACAGCCAATCGGAAATCGGCAATCGGCATTCGGAAATGGAAAGTCCCGCGCCAAATAGCGCGGGACTTCATGGATGCTGAAGTTTGTCGGTTCGATCCTTCGAACCTTGCCGAGCTGTTTAGCGGTTGTTTTACGTGGCCGCAAGTCGCCTTAACTCACCACGTTTTCCATCGTGCTTATACGCCCGCGACGGCGCGAGTGTCAAGCAGTGGGCCAGAGTAACATAGACTTTAGTCTGTGCTTCTCGCGCCAGCACAGTCTAAAGTCTATGCCACTAATCAACCTGCCGGTCACGCGAATCTTGACAGGCACGGGCTTTTTTGGCTGAATGCTCGCGTTCTCCTGATCTATCAAGTCATTTCGGAACTCCCCCCTCGACGGCGTAGCATCTCTACCCTTTAGTTGCTTTCAGAATTTAGTCTTAAATTTTGAGCAAGGATACATTCAATGAGCACAGCGATTGACGGAACCGGCGGTACTTCAACTTCTCCAGCAGAGGATCGCGGCTTCTTTGGTCACCCGCGCGGATTGTCCACCCTGTTCTTCACTGAGATGTGGGAGCGCTTCAGTTACTACGGTATGAAGGCGATCCTAACGCTCTATATGACAAAGAGTTTGGTGGAGGGCGGTCTGGGCTTCGACGAAAAATACGCCAGCGTCATCTATGCGACTTATGTTTCTTCTGTCTGGTACCTGCCCCTGGTCGGAGGCTGGTTGGCCGATCGGATCTTCGGAGCGCGGCGCGCCGTCTTAATAGGTGGCGTCATCATCGCTTGCGGACACTATTCGATGGCAGTCAATAGCATCCCAAGCTTTTATGCAGGATTGGTTCTGATTGCTCTGGGCACGGGGTTGCTTAAGCCCAATATCAGCGCGATGGTCGGTCAGCTGTATTCCGACAAGGACGAACGCCGGGATGCGGGCTTTTCGATCTTCTATATGGGAATCAATCTCGGGGCATTCATTTCTCCGATCATCGTTGGGTTTCTTGCTCAACACCTATGGTTTAGAAATTTCTTAACGTCAATGGGTTTCGACCCCAGAAGCAGTTGGCATTTTGGTTTTGCCGCGGCCGGCGTGGGAATGACGCTCGGTTTGATTCAGTACGTGATCGGCCGCAACCGGCTTAGAAATGTTGGCGCGAAACCCCAAAAGCGCACAGCCGCCAGCACCGAGAAATTCGATCTTATTACCGGTGTGCTCGCCGTGGTTGGTGGTGTTATCGGTGCTGCGCTTGGTCTATATTTTGGTGATGCTGGAGCCATCTCGGCTTTGTTCCCGGCTGTGGTTTTCTTTTTTGCAGGCTATCTAGCAGGAACACTGCGAATGCTTGCGGGCAATGAGCTAAAAAACGTGCTCGTCATCTTCATTCTCTTTCTGTTTTCGATTGTATTTTGGATGACATTTGAACAGTCAGGTTCGAGCTTGACACTTTTCGCTGACCGTCTGACTCAAACAACAGTTTTTGGTTGGACTTATCCTTCGAGTTGGTTTCAGTCAGTCCAACCAATTTTTGTAATCGCGTTGGCGCCGGTATTAGCCCTGCTTTGGCAGAGAATGGGTGAGCGCCAGCCTTCAAGCCCGGGCAAATTTTTCTACGGACTGCTTTTCGCCGGTCTGGCATTTGTTGTTGTCACAATTGCATCCACGCTCACCGGCGGTGGCCGAGTCAGTCCGCTTTGGTTAATCGTCGTTTACTTTTTGCAGAGCATTGGTGAATTGTGCCTGAGTCCGGTCGGTCTGAGCACGGTTACGAAACTCGCGCCCGCACGTATGGTGGGACTCATGCTGGGTGTATGGTTTCTCTCGCTCTCAATTGGTAGCTACATTGCGGGGCTCACAACGCGATTCTTTGCAGGCAACGATCCCGCTGTATTGACCCGGGCTTTTGGAATCTTTGCCGGCATCACTTTGGTCGCAGCGTTTGTGCTGGCTCTGCTGACACCGCTGATTAAGAAGATGACACCGCGAGCTGCTTAATCATCCGGCGTTGGTTGGTAACACCGTCTCTCGCAACTCCTGAGGAGAACACTATTTTGAAGAAGCCGGCAAGAATTATGTTTGCGGTTCTGTTTCTGCTTTCTATCTCACTTCCCACGCTAGCTCAACAAAAGCTTCTAACCATCGATGACATCTTCGATCCGGCGAAGCGCGTCAACTTCGGGGGCACCATCCCAAATATTCGCTGGCTTAAAGATGGCACGCATTACTTATTGAGCAATGATGCGTCGAAAAAAGATGTCCCGCGCCTGCAGCGAGTCGACGCGGTGACCGGCACAGCGGTACCGTTCATGGATGCCGCAAAAATGGAAGCGGCGTTCGCCGCGATTCCGGGAATCAACGTGAAGGATGCGAAACAGATCGCAAATCGCGGCTCCTACCAGATGAATAATGCCGTAACAGCGGCGCTCATAAACTTTTCAAATGACCTTTATTACTACGAATTCGGCAGCGACAAGGCAGTAAGAGTCACCAACAATCCTAACGACGAAGAGGTCGGCGAGACTTTTAGTCCCGACGATAAAATGATCGGATTCGTGCGCACGAACGACATGTTTGTTTTCGATCTCGCGCGCGGAACTGAGCGGCGCTTGACCAGCGGCGGTGGTCCAAAGATTCTGAATGGCCGTTTGGATTGGGTCTACCAGGAAGAGCTTTATGGCCGCGGCAATTTCGAAGCGTACTGGTGGAGTCCCGATTCAAAGATGCTCGCCTACCTCAGGTTGGATGAGAATCCGGTTCATGAATTCACTGTCGTTGACCACATTCCTTATCACCAGAATGTCGAGGAAACCCCGTACCCGCAGGCCGGCGATCCAAACCCGTTGGTCCAACTTGGCGTTGTCAACGCGGACGGCGGCGCCACACGCTGGATCGATAACTCGAAATATACGCCGGCTGATTTGTTGATTGTGCGCGTGAGTTGGAGTCCGGACAGCCGCCGCGTGGTCTATCAGGCACAGAATCGCGAGCAGACGTTTTTGGATTTGAACTTCGCCGACCCGACTAGTGGAAAAACAAGCAGCGCATTTCGCGAGACGTCGAAAACCTGGGTCGAGGCTATCGATAATCCGACATGGCTGAAGAATGGCTCTTTTCTGTGGCAGAGTGCGCGCAGCGGCTGGCGTCATCTTTATCACTACGACAGCGACGGCAAGCTGATAAAACAAGTGACCGAGGGAAAATGGGAAGTGCGTTCAATCGACCGCGTTGATGAAACGAGGAGTCTTATCTTTTTCAGTGGCACTGAAAACAGTCACATTGCTGTGCAAGCTTATCGAATCAACCTGGACGGCGGCAATTTGCTGCGCTTGACGACCGCCGCAGGTTCACATCGCGCAACCTTCAGTCCCGGTTCGAAATTGTTTATTGACAATTGGAGCGATGCCAACACACCGACGCAAACACGACTCTACGACGACGAAGGAAAGTTAGTTCGCGCCATTGAAGCAAACAAAGTGGACGCGCTGAAGCAATACAAGCTCGGCACGGTGGAACTGTTGCAAGTGAAAACGCGTGACGGCTTTCCCATGGAAGCGATGATGATCAAGCCGCCGGATTTCGATCCCGCGAAGAAATATCCGGTGCTTGAGTTCACCTACAGTGGCCCACACGCGCCGCAGGTTCGTAACAGCTGGGGCAGCACCACCTACATGTGGCACCAAATGCTGGCGCAGCAGGGCTACATCATTTGGATCTGCGACAACCGGACCGGTAGTGGCAAAGGCGCCGAATCCGAATGGCCGGTCTACCAGAATTTCGGCGAACTGGAACTACGTGATTTGGAAGATGGCGTTACGTGGCTGAAGAGCCAGCCGTATGTTGACGGTTCGCGCATCGGGATTTGGGGTTGGAGCTACGGCGGCTACATGACGAGCTATGCGCTGACACACAGCCAGAGTTTCAAGATGGGAATGGCCGGAGGCACGGTTGCCGACTGGCGCGACTACGATTCGATCTATACCGAACGCTACATGCGCACGCCGCAAAATAATCCTGAAGGTTACAAGAAGAGTTCGCCGGTTAACGCTGCTAAAGACCTGCACGGCAAGTTGCTTTTGATTCACGGGGCGATTGACGACAACGTGCATCTGCAGAACACGGTGCAATTTGTTTATGAACTACAAAAGGCGGGTAAGCAGTTTCAGTTGATGGTCTATCCCAAGTCGCGCCATGGTGTCACCGATCCACTGTTGGTGAAACATATGCGACAGATGATGACTGATTTCGTGCTGGCTAATCTCTAGCGCAAGGAGGCGGGGGCAAGCCACCCTTCCCGACCTGAGAGGTTGCTTAGGTTGGGGAGACAAGCCAGTTGAGTAAATTTTCAGGTTGGGAAGGGTGGCTTGCCCCCGCTCTTTCGCTGACAGTGGGCAATCAACTTCGCTGACACTTGGGACAGTAATAAGTCGATCTGCCGCCTTGCACCGCGCGGCGAATTTTGCTTCCGCATCTAATACACGGTTCACCGGCGCGCTCATACACGCGCCAAAAGCGCTCATCACTGCCAAAGTAGCTGCCATTTTGATCGTCGAGGTCGATCCTCAAGGTCGAGCCCGCGTCAATCGCTCCACGCAACACGTCACGAATCGCTTCATACAGCACCAACGCGCGTTTGCGAGACAGCGTGTCCGCGCTTTTGAACGGGCTGATGTGCGAGCGAAAGAGGGCTTCGCTCGCATAGATGTTTCCCAAACCCAAGACCTTCGTCTGGTCCAACAGCAACTGCTTCAGGCTTCGTCGTGATTTCTTTAAAGTAGTAAATAAATACTCGGGCGTGAATTCATCAAGCAGCGGCTCCGGAGCCAGGGCTGTGATTTGGGCCAACTCCGCCAGTGCTTTCAACGACAACAAACGCATTCGTCCAAACTGGCGCATGTCCGAAAACACCAGACGGCGATCGTTGTCGAGATGAAAAACGACATGCGGATAGGGAGGCAATGAACTTTCAAGTCCAACGGAAATAAATTTTCCCGTCATGCGCAGATGGACCACCAGCACCTGGTCGTTGTCCAGCGCGACCAGAATGTATTTGCCACGCCGGCTGACGCCGGTGATAAGTGCACCGCGGAGTTTTCGTTTAAAGACAGCGGGAGATGGCGCGGCCAGCAGCCGCGGCAGGTTTAGTTCTACGGCTAATATGCGCCGCCCAGAGACAGCCGGGCGCAAAGCGCGCACGACGTGTTCAACCTCGGGTAGTTCAGGCATTCGTGCGCGACTGTAGCACAGACTTTAGACTGTGCTTATTGCGCAAGGTCCGTTGGTGCGTAGCGGGCTCAGACTGAAGTCGAAGCCATTAGATGATCCGCAACAGCAACAGGATCAAGACGATCACCAGGATCAAGCCAATCCCGCCGCTTGGGCCATAGCCCCAGCTCCTGCTGTGCGGCCAGGCCGGCACCGCGCCGAGCAGCAAAAGAATCAAAATGATTAGGATGATTAAACCCATCGCAGCTACCTCCGTTTGCAGAAGTGTTTTTCCAAGGGGGGCTTGACTACTGTTGCGGGGAATTCGGGGTGGCTAAAAGTAATCAGTTTTGGAACAGCAGTCAATAGTTGTAATTCAAGTGCAGCCGATGAGTCCGCTTTCGCTCCAGTGGAGCGAGATGTTCATAGCTACGAGCCCCGCTCAACATTCCTCGCTCCGTTGGGAGTGAAACTCGGCTCTGGAACACTTGCCGAAGTTGGCAAATGCCGTTGCTCCTACGGACTCCGGAGAAAAAAGAACGCTAGGCTATAAACATCAGGCCCCGCCGGCCGAAGCGGTAAAACAGTTTGCTCGTCCGTCCCTAAATGGAATTCGCGAACTAGCTTTTCGTGGCGAGATCTTCTCCGGCTTCAAGCAACGCCCTCATCTTCGGCACGTCTGCCGCTTCTGCATAAATTCGCAGCATGGGCTCAGTGCCTGACTGGCGAAACAAAATCCATGAGTCATCAGCGAAAAGCAGTTTGGTGCCGTCAGTTGTTTCGACGCTTGCTACTTTCAAACCGGCAAAGTTTGCGGGCGGCGAATCTTTAAGATTTTCGAGCAAGCGCTGGCCAACTTTCATTTCGACGTGCAAGTCTGTCCGTCCAAAATGAAATTCGCCAAACTCGCGATGCAGTTCACGCAGCATCTCGGTTGGCGACTTGCCGGCCGTGATTATAGCTTCCAGGAAGAGTAGAGAATTCAGAATGCCGTCGCGTTCGGGAATGTGACCCTTGACGCCGATGCCGCCGGATTCTTCGGCGCCAATCAGGATGTCGTCGTTCAGCATCAGGTCGGCCACGTATTTGAATCCGATTGCCGTTTCAAAGAGTTTCAGACCAAGCGCGGCGGCCATTCGTTTGAGCAACACCGACTGTGAAAATGTGCGCACCACGCCGCCGGTCATCTTTCGTTCCCGAACCAGATGCAAAAGAATAAGCGGCACGACGTCATGCATCGTCATCGTCTCGCCGAGTTCGTTCACCGCACCAACGCGATCAGCGTCGCCGTCAGTCGCCAGCCCGACTAATGCCTTGCTCTCAATGACTCGTTGCTTTAGCGCCGCCAGGTTCTTGTCAATAGGCTCTGGATTAACTCCACCAAAGAGCGGATCGCGATCACCGCGAATGGTTTCCACTTTCAATTCGCCGCCCAACAGAAAACTTTCAACCCAGGTGCCGCCGGAGCCGTGCATTGGATCGACCACGACAGTCGCGTTGGTTTTGCGCAAACGGTCCAGACCGATGTAAGAGGCGATCTGCGCGCGGTAACTTTCGATCGCCGGCGTCAACAGGTCGCTCTGCTTGTTGGTCATCTCCTTGCGTTGTGGTTTCTGCGCGTCGACCAACTTCTCGACCGCCGCGGTAGTTTCGGGTGCGGCGCTGCCGCCCCACGGCGCTTTGATTTTGAAACCGTTGAAGTCCGGAGGATTGTGGGAAGCAGTGATGACGACGCCGCCCTGCGCGTTGAGTTTTTTTACAGCCCAGGAAATTAATGGCGTGGGCGCGGCTTCATTAAAAAGCGATACCCGCAACCCGTTTCCCGCGAGCACCTCAGCCGCGCGCTGTGCAAATTGTTCGGACATGAAACGCCGGTCGTAACCAACAACAACGAAGGGCGCGCTGCTGTCCTCCTTCAGAAGGTAATCCGCATACGCCTGCGCAACGCGTTCGACATTCTCGAACGTGTAGTCGCGAGCGATAACCGCTCGCCAGCCATCTGTGCCAAATTTGATTGCAGTGAGCGGCGCGGTCACCCGTAAATGTCTCCGGTGATCGTGTAGTCGGTGAGTGAGGTCTTATCGCCAAGCACTGAGCCTGGTCCAACTACGGCAGTACGTCCAATGTGACAGCCGCGACCGACAATTGCACCAGTCACTTTGGCAGCCGTGCCTATTCGTGTGTGCGGCCAGATGACGGAATTCTCAACGCGCGCGCGCTCCTCGACGAAACAGCCCTGACCGAGAACGGAATTAATAATTTGGGCACCGGGCTTGATCTGACATTCGTTGCCAATCATTGAAAGGTCATCGATCTCAGCGGCAGTTGCAGAGTCGAAGTCTCCGCGGCGTTCCTTGATGTGAATGCGCGCCACGCGATTGCCGAGCAGATCGTGATGCGCTTGCAGATATCTCTCCGGAGTGCCGATATCGACCCAGTAAGTGCGCTGAGGTACATGCGCGAAGAAAGGCTGTTTGCGTTTGAGCAGCTCGGGAAACAGGCCATACTCGAACGAATGATTCTCGCCGGCCGGAATCAGATCCAGCACGCCGGGCTCGAGGATATATGTGCCCGCATTGATCGTATTGCACGTAATCTCTTCCGCCTTGGGCTTTTCGAGGAAGCGCCGAATGCGGCCGTCGCTCTCCGTTTCCACCAGACCGTAGGATGAAGGATTTTCAACCGGCGTTAAGACTATAGTTGCGGTAGCAGCGTGGTCGGTGTGTTCGCGAATCACCGCTTTGAGATCGAGGTCCGTCAGGATGTCGCCATTGAATACGACCGTCGGTTCGCGAATCAGGTCCTCGGCAAACTTGTAAGCGCCGGCCGTGCCCATTGGTTGTGGCTCCACGGTGTACCTGAGGTTCACTCCGTAATCAGAACCATCGCCGAGCAACTGTTCGATCTTGTTGGGCTGATAGGAAAGCGAAAGCGTGATGTCGGTAATGCCCGCCCGTCGCAGCGTGTCGATCTGGAAAAGCAGAAACGGTCGATTGCAAATCGGCACAATTGGTTTCGGAGTGTAGACGGTCAGGGGCCGCAGCCGTGTGCCCTTTCCGCC
>JANMKA010000083.1:0-51785 GCA_031371765.1 Blastocatellia bacterium | reverse complement strand
AAACGCCGGGCTAAATTCGTAGAGACGCTACGCGTCGAAGACTTGATCAGAGTTTCCTTTAGTCTGTGTATTGTCCAAAGACACAGACTAAAGGCTGTGCCACCAAAAATTGTGAAGCAAGTTCGTATCACATTCAGGTTCGCGGTTACCTTATTATTCCCGTGCTTGTTGCTCGCCGCCGCTGCGCAGCCACAAACTCAAACCGCTGACCACAAGCCTCTAACCCAGCACTACCAGATTCAGCTAAAACTCGATTTCGATTCGCGCAGATACAGCGGCTCGGAAAATGTGCGCTGGATGAATCGCGACGATCACGCCGCCTCAGTTGTTTACTTTCATTTGTATTCCAATCTGCGCGCGTCAAACAACACGCCTCCCTCCGCATCCGGCCCGGCCTTTATTGAAGACGACGAGCCGCGAATTGAGATCACTGAGGTGCGCTCGGCCCCCGGCGGCCCGGTGCTGAATTATTCACTTGAAGACCAGGGCACGGTGTTGCGCGTGAACCTCCGTGAACCGGTTGCCGCGAGTGCGTCAGCGGAAATGTTCATCGGCTTCAAAGGCAGCGTGCCGGAAATTGATTCGGAGGAAACCGGCTTAACAACGCACGTGGTGAAACAAGTCAGCGCGGCCTTGCGAGCTGAGCGCGAAGTCCGGCGCGCGCGCGACCTTAACTTTCGCTGTCGCAGTGTGATGCTGCTCGGCACAGCGTATCCGGTGCTGGCGGTGCGTGAGGGTGGTGATTGGCAACGCAAAGTCGATCCTGGTATCGGCGATCTCATCTTCAATGAAGCTGCGGACTATGACGTGTCCGTAGAAGCAGCATCCGGAGTTGCTGTTTTTACTTCCGGCGAGGCAGGGTCGAGCGGAGACCGCTCATTTTCAGCGAAAGCGTTGCGCGAGTTTGCCATCCTCGCGGGTCCAACTCTGCGCTTTGAACAACAAGACGTCGGCGATATCAACTTGCGTTCCATCTTTCTTCCCGAACACGAGCGCGTCGGCAAGCGCGTGCTGACAAACGCCGCCGAAGCTTTGCGAATCTTCCGTTCCCGATTTGGTCCGCTGCCACTGAAGACAATCAGTATTGCCGAAGCGCCTCTGGTGGCAGGCCTGGGCAGCACTGAGTTTGCCGGTCTGGATGTAATCGCCAGCGCCTTTTATGTTGATTTCGATTCGCCGAGCGTGCGCAACCTGCCGGAAATTATTCGGGAGCAGCGTCCGGCGGTTGAGCAAAGTTTGGAATGGAGCGTCGCTCACCTGATCAGCCATCAGTGGTGGGGCGGTGTGGTCGGTAACAATCCCGCGCGCGAGCCGGTGTTGGATGAATCAATGGCCGGGTGGTCCGCGCTGCTGTATTTTCGCGAGCTCTACGGCGAACAAAAAGCCGCCGCGGTGCTCGAAGACCAACTGCGCGGCGTCTATCGTTTGTACCGCACGTTCGGCGGCGCGGACATGAATGCTGATCGGCCTTCGCGCGATTATCAGAATACATTTCAATACTCGGCCGTGGTGACAGCAAAAGGCGCTTTGATGTTTGTGCAGTTGCAACGCCTGCTCGGCGAAGAGAAATTACTGAAGGCTCTAAAAAGCTACTACCAGGCGAACCAAGGCGAGATTGCCGAGCTCGCTGACTTACGCAGCGCGATCATGGCGGAAACTCCGGTCGAACAAAGACGAATCGTGGCGCGTACTATCACTCGCTGGCTGTCGAGCAAACGTGGTGACGAAGATATCTCGGGCCCGGATCAGGAACTGGCTAACTCGCTGGGGCTCCAGGCGAAAGCGTCCGCGGCGCGCGGGAACGACCGTAATGCCTTAAGTGCTTTTGCTCGCGTGGGCAAATTCTTTTGGCAACAAATGACGCGCATACGTTAAGAACACTGGGGGAGAGTTTTTAAACAATGAAGTCTTACAAACTTGAAGCGCGAACTTACGAAAGCCAAACCCTGGGCCAACGGCAGCAATCCATCACTATCGATGAAAGTCTGGAACATCTTGCCTGGTTAATGGATGATCTGATCCGCATACCTGGTTTGGGATGGCGCTTTGGCCTGGACGCGTTGGTGGGTTTGATCCCGGGATTTGGTGACACGGCCACGTCACTCGCGTCTTTCTACATTCTTGCGTCTGCGGTTCGCTATCGCGTTCCCAAAATTACTTTGCTACGCATGGGCCTGAACATCGGCATCGATTATCTGGTTGGTTCGCTGCCTTTGGTTGGCGATCTTTTCGATGCCTGGTGGAAATCAAATCAGAAGAACATAGCGTTGGTCAGGAAGCGCGCCACCGTTTCCGCAGATGAGGCGCGCAGCGGAAAACTTAGCGACTGGTTGTTTGTCGGCGTGATTATTTTATTGCTGGCGGGCTTGGCGCTGGCGGCGGCGGCCGTCAGCGTTTACCTGTTCGTAATTGTTTTCGAGCAACTGGCCCGGGCGCTGGGTTGAGGTTACGAGACCGCAACTTCCGCAGTTCGTGCCAGCACGCGATCGAGCGTGGCCTTAAGTAGATCCAAACCCCGTTCGCCGGCGGCGAATCCTCGCAACTTCCCTTCACGATCAAAAAGGTAATAGGCAGGGACGTAACCCTGATCGTTTTGAAAAGCGTCGCGCAGTTTGTGCTCGTTATCAACGGCGCAAGGCTCCATGATGTTGTGCGTTGCAATCATGTCACGCACCTGCTCGACGTCGGTGTCCGCCTCATACCGCGGCATGTGCACCGCAATCACGCGCAAACCTTTTTCCCGCAGGTCCTCGCGCCAGGACGCAACCCGCGGCAAATTCTCTTTGCACATGCCGCAACTGGTCGACCAAAAATGGACCAGCGTTGGGTGGCCCTGCGCGCCGGCTTCAGCTTGCGCCTGCGTGCCGCCAAACCATTCAGTCGCGCCAGCAAGCGACGGCATTGGTGTTCCAATTCTCATTCCCATAGCTTTTTACTGGTGAACCGGGAACCGACGATCCGTGAACCGGGAACCGTGAACCGATAACCGACGATCCGGGCCACGGCTTCACAGTTCAAGGTTTACTGTTCACTGTTCACGGTTTACAGTTCACGGTTCACGGTTTCCGGTTCCCGGTTTCCGGTTCCCGGTTCACGGTTCCCGGTTCCCGGTTCCCGGTTTACGCGTTCAAAGTTTTCTGACCTGGCTTCCATTCAGCCTGACACAGGCCGCCCGTTTGCAGCGCCTGAATCACGCGCAGTGTCTCTTCCGCTGAACGTCCGATGTTCAGATCGTGCACTACTTTGTAACGCAGAATCCCTTCCGGATCGATTACGAACAAACCGCGCAGCGCGATGCCGCGATCTTCGATCAGCACGCCGTAATCACGCGCCACAGTTTTTGTGGCATCGGCTGCCAAGGGATATTTCAAGTCCGCAACGCCGCCCTTGTCGCGTGGCGTCTGTATCCAGGCACGATGCGAAAAGACCGAATCGGTGGACACGCCAATAATGTCGGCGCCAATGCCCTGGAAATCTTCGTAGCGATCGCTGAAGGCTGTCAGCTCCGTCGGGCAAACAAAAGTGAAATCGAGTGGGTAAAACAAAAGGACGAGCCATTTGCCTTTGTAATCCGCAAGCTTGACGTTCTCGTTGAGCTTCTCGATATTTTTCGTCGAGGCCATATCGAAATCCGGCGTCGGCTGGCCGACCATCGCCTTCTCTGTCGCTGTTGCTGTAGCTGTTGTCATCATTCCTCCAAGTAGGTTTATTGTTTCGAAATCAGAAATTGTTATTCGCAGCAATCGGGACACAAGCCTTTCAGCGTCAAGTGAACCGACTCAGGCTTAAACTTTGAGCGGCGCGCTGCCGCCTTCATCAATTCCGCCGCCTGCGGCAGATCAAAATCGACCAACTTTCCGCATTGGCTGCAAAGAGCATGATCGTGCCGGTCAGTCTCGCGATCATAGCGGCTGGCACTGTCGCCAAACTTGATCTCATGCACTAATCCCGCTGCTTTCAAGAAGCGCAGCGAGTTGTAAACCGTGGCGTAACTGATACCTGGCAAACGTTGCCGCGCCGCCTCGAAGATGTCATTGGCAGTGGGATGATCTTCGCGCTCGCGAATCACCCCAAGCACGGCCTCGCGCTGTCGCGTCAGCTTCTCTCCGGTTTCCGTTTTAATCAGTTTGGCCATGAATTGATATTTAGACTAACTCTAAATTAAGGCACTGTCAACCGGACGAGAGCACGGGCGGGGCTCTAAAGTTCTTTCGGTGTGGCCTCCGGCATAGCCCATCACATTTTAGGAAAGCCTAGGCGGCACCGTTTATAGATCAGGAAAGGTGCGGATGACTCATGGCGTAATCGACAATCGTCGTTACGTAACTTGAAAACGGTGGACAGGTCACGCCGTGAGGGACAAGCAACTGCCTGGCTTCCGTGGTGTCGTAGCTTTGCTTCAGGAAAAAATAAGGAACGCCGCGATGAGGTAAGCCACTAAGCGCAGGCGAAGGCGGCAGCATCAGCGAAGATTCGACCAGGCGCGCAGGCACTGTGATGCGTGCTTCCTTGCCCACCAGGCGGAGCGCGATCAAGTTAAACAGTTCGCGGGTTGTGAGTGGATCGGGATCGGCAAGTTGTAGCGTTTTCCCCACCGCGCTTAGGTCCGTAGCCAGTGCCGCCATGGCTTCGACGACGAAATTCACGGGGACCAGGTTCAAGCTGACGTCATCGTTGCCAATATTAAAATTTGAAAGTAGCGACGGCCATTTGAGCAGGTAGTTGATCAAATAATAGACTCCGTCATACTTCGCCGTCTCACCGGTGTGGGAATCACCGCAAACCACCGCAGGCCGGTGAATAGTAATCGGTAGTTGCGATTTCAAATCCTCTACTTCGGTTTCTGCCAGATACTTGGTCTCTTCGTAATAATTGCGAAAGCCGGCATCATGTCGCAGCTCGGTCTCGAATATTCGGCCAGTCCGTTTGCCGGCGACATAACACGTCGAAACATAATGATAGTGGCGCAGACGGGGCAGCGTCTGCGCAAAGTTATTGACGTTGCGCGTGCCGCCAAGGTTGACACGCATTGCCAGATCCTGCCGCACGGCCAGGTCATAGATCGCTGCAAGATGAAACAAGATAGTTGCTTCAGCTCGCGCGAGCGCTAGATCATTTTTGTCCAGGCCCAACTCGGACTCGGTAATGTCTCCCGGCAGGATTTCAAAATTTGCAAGCGGGGTTCCGGTTTGCTCGGCAATGGCACTCAGTTCCCTGCCCGCTTGTTCCGCAAGCGCCGGTTGCACCAGGAGCAGAAATCGGTCACCGCCTTCAGCAAGGCGACGCAACAAGCGGCTGGCGATGAAGCCGGGGAAACCGGTTATGAAGAATGTTTCGTTAGCCATGCTGGTACTTTAGATTATTCGGATCGCCTGGAAGCCGCCCGAAACTCCAAAATTATTTGCCCTTCACTTCGCTCAGCCAATACCGCCAGAGTATAATTCATGTTATCGATTCTTCGTCCCGGGAACAAAGGAGTAGGATTCGCACCACTCAAGCTGGCAAACAGAAATTAAGAACCGATGGATAACGAAGTTTATGAAGACGATGCTTCGCCGGCGGCGAAGTATGAAGCCAAGCAGCTTTTCCACGAAGCTTATCAGGCGCAGCTCGCCGAGAATTTCGCCGAAGCGATCGAGCTTTACCAACGCTCAATCGAAACCTACCCGACGGCTGAAGCGCATACGTTTCTTGGTTGGGTCTATAGTTTTCAGAGCCGCTATGACGAAGCGATTGAGGAATGTTTGGAAGCAATTCGCGTCGACGAGACGCTGGGAAATCCTTACAACGATATCGGCAGCTACCTGCTAGCCAGGGGGGATGCTTACAGCAGTGTGCGCTGGTTCAAGCGCGCGCTTTATGCGCCGCGTTATGAATCATATGCCTTTCCTCATTTCAATCTCGGGCGCACTTACGAAGCGCGCAAGAAATACCTCGACGCGGCGCGGCACTACGGCAAAGCGCTGGAACAACAACCTGGATTCACCGAAGCCGCTTCAGGACTTCACCGCATGCAAGCGTTGCTCAATTAGTAAATCGCGAATCGTAAATCGTAAATGGGAAGAGCCAGGGGTGGGAATTTGGCGTTTTCTGAAAGGCAAGCTCACGTCAGGCGCGGGAGCCATTTACGATTCACAATTCACGATCCTGGTCTTCTGCCGATTCTCATCCACGGCAACGTAGACGACCTCTGCTTCGGTAACTCGAAGCACTTCCGTTGTCGATCCTACTCTTTCGGTTTCAACTATCACGCGAATAGTTATTGAAGTCTGTCCGACGCTGACGGTCTCGGCATAAAAACTAACCAAATCGCCAACGAATACGGGCTTGTGGAAGATGACCTCGCGCATCGCCACCGTTACAAAGCGCGACATGCGAGTATGCCGGTGCGCCTCGATCGCTCCCGCCATATCAATGTAGCTGAGAATGACGCCACCAAAAATTGTGCCCGCAGAGTTGGTGTCGCGGGGTAGCAGTGTGATTCGTATTGCCGGATCGCGTTTGGGTTCCATATATTATTTTCTTCGTAATTTTATTCTGGCTGTTGTTGTCGCCGTCACTTATGCAATCCTTAAACTGAGATGGCGCGATAAGAATCCTCCGCCGCAGGTCATTTCTCAGCCAGGCTAACGATTGCCGCGACTATCGCTGAATTTGCAGCACGGCCCAATCTGTGATCCCCTGCTTCAATTCGGCCAAATGCCCTGCGAAGAAATGGCCACAGTCCTTGATTGTTTGCAGCGTTACGCTCGGGTTATGCTGCTGGATCTTTTCTACCAAGTTCATTAGCCCGGGGAGACTGCCAAACTCGTCATGATCGCCGTGGACAAAAAGAATCGGCTTGGGGTTGGCCTCAAGAAAACTAAAATCGTATTTATCAACGGGTGTGCCGATGCTGATCAGGTTCATGACTCGTTCGTCAGAGATTCCGACTTCCAAACCGACCCGCGCACCGAAGGAAAACCCGCACAGCGTGATCTGCTGTTCGGGAAATTCCTTTACAAGATAATCCAAACCAGCGCGCACGTCCTCCAGTTCACCTCGCCCTTCGTCGTGCTCTCCGGTGCTTTGGCCCACGCCGCGAAAATTGAAGCGCAGCGTCGTCAGTCCAGCATCGTTCAGAGCAGCAGCCGCGCGAAAGACGACTTTGTTATGCATCGTGCCGCCGCCGAGAGGGTGCGGATGCAGTACCAGCGCGACGCCCTTTGCCTCACCCCGCGGCGGCTTGATAATCGCCTCGAGTTGTCCATGCACTACTGGAACAAATAGATTGCCTGCTGGATACATGGCTTCCACCGCAGCGGGGCTGCCCAGTTGGAGACCCCGGTCTAAACCGCCGTTTGGCTAAAATGAACGTGCGTCGCTGCGAACGTAGCAAAACGAATCTGCCGAGTCCACTGCCAACCTTTGGAGTGCGCTGGCCTGGCAGCGCTTTGGCCCGACGCGACCAGTCGCGGCTCCCCCTGCTTGAGTTGATTCCACGATGCGGCGACCAGTCGCCCGCGGACCAAAGCGGCGCCAGGCCGTCCAAAGAGTTGACCACGTGTTCAAGGTTATCGGACACAGGCAGTGCACTCGACCCGCTTCCCGTAATTGAATTAGCGGGACAATTCGTTCTCATACTACAATCGCGCTATTACGATTTGCGAATGAGCGGAATCAGGGGCGGGCCTAAGGTTTTGGCAGCTAATCATTCAACGACAAATAGTCCGGACTCTACTCCTTTATTGCTGGACATCCTCGAGAGTTCCCGCGTCATCGCCGAAACGGCATCCGATGCAATCATCACTATCGACGAAACGAGCACCATCCTTTTTGTTAACCGCGCCACCTCAAATATTTTCGGTTACTCTGCGGACGAACTGATTGGATCCGATTTGACCATTCTGATGCCGGAATACCTGAGGCATCTTCATCGCGCTGGTCTAGGCAATTACATAACCACCGGACAGAAACACATAGCATGGGAAGCCGTGGAACTTCCCGGCTTGCACAAAAGTGGCAAACAACTCGCGCTGGAGATTTCGTTCGGTGAATTTCAGAAAGAGGGACATCGTTTTTTTACCGGTATTGCGCGCGACATAACGCGAAGAAAACGCGACGAGCAGCGCATCAAGCTCCAGCAATCAATCACTGCCATCCTTGCGGTTGCTTCATCGCTGGATGAAGCGGCGCCGCCGCTACTTTCCGCCATCGCTAAGGAGTTAAACTGGCAATTCGCTGCCTTCTGGTCAGTCCAGCCGCAACTAAACGAACTGCATTCCATCGCCCAATGGCGCGATGAATCGTCCCCCGGCACTGCCGATTTTGCTGAAGTGAGCAGCCATAATCGCTTCGGCAATGACCAGAGTTTTCCGGCAAGAATTTGGATGAGCAAGAAGCCGCTATGGGTCGCCGACTTTGGGGCTGATGAAAGTTTCCCGCGTGCCGCCGTTGCCGCGCGCGGGAATCTTCGGACCGCTTTTGGCTTTCCCGTCATCGCCGCTGATGCCGTGGTCGGTGTGATCGAACTCTTCAGCGAGAAAAACGAAGAACCCGACTCGGCTGTGCTGGGAACGCTGGTTTCAATAGGCAGTCAGGTCGGTCAGTTCATTGAGCGCGTGAAAGCGGAGACAGAACGGCGCGAGGTATTGACGCGCGCCCAGGAAGCGCGCCGCGAAGCAGAAGCACTAACCGAACAGTTGGCTGCGCTGCAAAAGGTGACGGACGCAGCGCTGGGCCACCTCGGTCTTAAGGACCTGCTCGCTGAGTCGCTCACGCGGATCAGAGAAGTTTTGCATGTCGACACTGTTGCCATCTTGCTGCTCGAACGGGAAGAAAACGAGTTGGTCGCCTGGGCCGCTCAGGGATTGGAGGAAGAGGTCGAGTTAGGTGTTCGCATCCCTGTCGGTCGCGGCTTTGCCGGCAATATCGTAGCGAAAGGGAAGCCAATAATCATCTCCGAAGTTGAAAACGCCGACCTCTTCAACCCTCTGTTGCGCGAGAAGGGTATCAAATCGCTGCTAGGCGTCCCGATGATGATTGAGGGTGCGCCCATCGGCGTGTTGCACGTGGGCGCTTTTAAACACACCGACTTTAAAGATGAACAGGTTCGTTTGTTGCAATCCGCCGCGGACAGGATTGCACTGGCTGTCGAAAATGCTCGGCTGTATCAGGTCGAGCAAACCGCGCGCTCGGAAGCGGAAGCTGCAAACCGCGCCAAGGACGAGTTTCTGACGATCTTGTCCCACGAACTGCGCACGCCGTTGACCCCCATCATCGGCTGGGTGCATATGATGGAAAACGGCATTCTGCCCCAGGGCGATTCTGAAAGGGCGCTCGAGGTCATCAGCAGGAATGCCGCAAATCTTAAGCGGCTCATCAGCGATCTGCTGGATATGTCGGCGGTGCTGAGCGGAAAAATGCGGATTGAACAAAACTCCGTGCCGCTTGCGTCCGTGCTGGAAGAATCTGTCGAGACGATGCGGTCGTTCGCTGGCGACGCCGGAGTTGAATTGAGATTGAACCTACCCGCTGACGACCGTGCCTTAATCGTAACTGGCGACCGCGGCCGTTTAAGTCAATCCTTTTGTAACGTGATTCATAACGCCATTAAGTTTTCACCGGCGGGTGGTGTCGTCACTGTTTCTCTAAAAGCCACCGCCGCGGATGCCGTCGTAACAATCCAAGATCAGGGCGAAGGAATTCCCGCTGACTTTCTGCCACATGTGTTCGAGCGCTTTCGCCAGGCTGATGGTTCGCGGACGCGGACGTATGGCGGTCTCGGTTTAGGGCTCTCTCTGGTTAAGAGTTTTGTGACTGTTCATGGCGGAACGATTGAAGCAACCAGCGGCGGCGCAGGTTTGGGCAGCGCGTTCATCATTACGTTGCCGCGCGAGGGTATGGCCGGGCACGCTTCCGAGAAGACGGCATCAGGTTCGAAGTTGAACGCTGGTCCCGCCATTCGTATTTTGCTTGTTGACGATGAGCCTGACACGTTGGAAATGCTGGATGCGAGTTTTCGCAGGCGCGGATATGAAACGATCGCCTGCGGCTCCGCAGCCGCAGCTCTCGAATGCATCGGCCGCCAACAATTTGACATATTAATATCCGATATTGCGATGCCCGAAGTGGATGGACTGGAATTGATGCGCGAACTGCGCACACGGCCAGGCTTGGCAGCCGTGCCGGCGATAGCCTTGACGGGTTATGCGTCGCGAACAGACGCCAAAGCGGCTATAGCAGCCGGCTTTGATCTGCATTTATCAAAGCCCATTGATCCATCCGACCTGATGGCCGCTGTGCACAACCTGATAGCGTTGCGACGTCGGCGAAAGGTCTAGACACGAAGTCTCGTTTCGGCTACATTAAGCTCCCGTTTCGCGACAGTTTAAGCTCCAACGAATGGTAAGTCTTGCGATGATGGACTACGGTTTCGACAGCAGCTCACGAAGTTCTGAAGTTCTGGTGTCACTTTTCAGTCAGTTTCTGCCCTCGCAACAAGAATCCGATCAAAATTATCCCGGGCGTAAGGGTTCCCCGGTCCAGGAGTCTCGGCGGACTCGTTCGGCGCTGGTCGTTGATGACGTATCGGACGTTACCGATATGCTGTCGGTGCTCTTAACGCACGCGGGTTATGACGTCACCTGTGCTTCGAACGCGCCTGAGGCTTTGGCGCTCGCGCGTGAGCAGCACTTTGACGTGGTCATTTCCGACATCGGCATGCCCGAGATGAACGGCTACGAACTGGCGGAAGCATTGCGAGCATTGCCTGGATATGATTCTGTACCGTTGGTTGCCGTCACCGGCTATTCAATGTTTGACGATCGTACGCGTTCGCTGACCGCGGGATTCAATGAGCATGTAACTAAGCCTATCGATCCCCGGGCCTTCCTCGATCTTATCGAACAACTGTGAGATAAAGCGTTGCTCATCGCTAAAGCAGTTGGCCGGTAGATGAAAACTCCAAAACATCTTTCCGTTTTTCTTCAGTCTGAATCGACCTTGCGCGCAATTCAATTGTGCGCTGGAGCCATCGCCATCGGTCTCGTCTTCTGGCAACTGCAGTTTTCCACCAATGCGATTTGTTGCGGCGACTTTGATGGCTATTACCATATCAAGTGGAGTCAACTGCTGTGGCAGTCGCTACGCAATCACGCGTTTCCGCCGCCGTTCATCTGGTTGCCGCTCACTACTCTCGACGCGCGTAACTACGTCGATCATCACCTGCTGTTCCACTTCTTTCAAATTCCGTTCACCTGGTCAGGCAACCTGCGCTTAGGAGCAAAAATATCCGCGACCATCTTTGCGAGTGTCGCGGTCTTCACTTGTTACTGGTTACTGATTCGCTATCGCATTCGTTATGCGCTGGTGTGGCTGCTGGCGCTGCTTGCCTGCTCCGCGCCGTTCCTTTACCGCATGAACATGGCCAAGGCGCCGCCGTTCGCAATCATTTATTTGATCGTGGCGATTCACCTGTTGTTTCGCAAAAAATTCTGGCCGCTGCTCCCGCTGGCTTTCGTTTTCGCACTGACTTACGACATGTTTGTGTTGCTGATCCTCGCAACGATTCTTTGGACTGTGGTGATCGGGTGGACCGAACGCCGCTTAGAATGGCGGCCGCTCGTTTGGGTGTTGGCAGGCACGGCAGCAGGTTTGATTCTCAATCCCTACTTTCCGCGGAACCTCTTTCTGCTTTACGAACACCTGAAGATAAAGCTAACGCCTTCGGATTTTTCCACCAGCGTCGGCAAGGAATGGTACCCCTACGATTCCTGGGAATTTCTCGGTAACTCCATCGTCGCGTGCGTCGCGATGGTGGTGGGCTACATAAGTTTCGATCCAGCCGACCGCAAGCGCTCGACGCATTCACTTTTCTTTCTGCTTTTTTCGACGGCGCTAATGATCATGACCATGCGTTGGAAGCGAATCGCGGAATACTGGCCGCCGTTTGCGGTAATCTTTTCAGCCTTTGCGCTACAGCCCTGGTTGTCAGGAGCTCGTTCAGCGCTAACGCAACTCTCCAGCGATATGCTCGACGAGCTGCAACCTTTTTTGGATCGACCCGGAACCGGAGCGTCCTCGAGGGAAACTGAACTCCGCGAACTTTTGCGGACCATTGCTGTGGCGGTGGTGGCCGTTGTGCTGGCGGTTGCCTTGTTCATCAACATCCGCGTCACCATGAAAGATATTGCCGCAAGCGACCCGGACAGCTTTTACAAAGCAGGCGCGGAATGGCTGCAAAAAAATGTCCCGGCGAATGATCTCGTCTTTAACACCGATTGGGACGACTTTCCACGACTGTTTTATTACGACCCGACACATCGATACATTACCGGGCTCGATCCAACTTATCTGTACGACCGCGATCCGGCGCTTTCGAAACTCTACGATCGCATAACGCTGGGTAAGGAAGAAGATCCGGGGCCGCTGATTCGCGATCGTTTTGGCGCGCGCTATGTATTCAGCGATAATTCGCATGACGACTTTTTTGACAATGCCAAGGCGAGTGGCTGGTTTGATATTGTTTATGAGGACAAGGACTGCACGATCATGCACATTCGCGATCAGAAGACAGAACCACCGCCCGAAGACTCAGAAACTGATCAAGGCGGTGATGAAGAGCCGGGTGACAATAGCAATCGATGATTTAACGCGCGGCGAATTATGAATTAGTATCTCAACCATGCTTATTAAATCTAAAAGCCAGCCCGTGGTATTCGTTATGCTCGCTTCCCTCTTGTGGCTCGCCTCCTGCAATGGTGGCACTACGAACCCAGCGCCCACACCCGCTGAGTCACCCACCGCCACAGCTTCGCCGGTGCCGGCTAAGACGGGTTTTGAAGCGGACCTGGATTACATTCGCAAGGGCGGGTACACATACATCTGGGTTTTCTCCCGCGCAGACGGAAAACCCCTGGATAAAGAAGACGCCGCCTTTCTCAGGAAGAATGCGCCGCAGGTAGTGGACTGGGTCACGACCGACGAAGGCAAGAAAGTGATTGCGGGAACGAACTTTGATTTGGCGCAGGGAAATCTTGGGTTAATTAAGAAGAGGTTTGTGGCGGAAGACTATACAGGCAGGTGAAGCACGGTTTTTGGTCTTTGATCTTTGACTCGCTTGTGACGTTGAATTTGCCATTGGAAGAAGTCAAAGACCAAAGTACTAAGACCCAAGACCAAAGGCGAACAGGACTATCACGGAATTAAAACTAATTTCCCAAACTGCGCCCTGTCTTCCATCAATTCATGCGCGCGTCGCGCTTCGGCCAACGGTAATTCCTGATCGACCACCGCGCGAATCTTTCCGCTCTCCACAAACTTCATCGCTTCAAGCAACTCGGCTTTCGAACCCATAAACGATCCCAGAATCGTCAGATGCCGGTAAAAAATTTGACGCAGATCTGTTTGCGCGGCAAAACCGCTGGTGGCGCCGCAGGTCACCACGCGTCCATTTGGTTTCAATGAAGCGATTGAGCCGGGCCAGGTAGCCGCGCCCGTATGCTCGAACACGACATCAACGCCACGACGGCTTGTTAGTCGCTTCACCTCTTTGGGCCAATCGTCCTTGCTGTAGTTCACTACTTCGTCGGCACCCAGGTCTTTGGCTTTCGCTAGTTTGTCATCGGAACTGGCGGTCGCAATCACTCGCGCGCCGCGAAGTTTCGCCACTTGAATTCCTATCGAGCCAACCCCACTACCCGCGGCATGGACCAGCACGTCTTCGCCGGGTTGCACGTTTGCGCGCGTCACCAGCATGTGCCAGGCAGTGACGGTTACCAGCGGCAGCGCGGCGGCCTCGGCCCAACTCAAATTCTTTGGTTTCGGAATTACATTCACACCCGGTGCGGCGACCAGTTGCGCATAACCGCCATGCCGGCGATAGCCGATGATGTCATATTCACGACAAAGATTGTCGCGCCCCGATAAACATTCAAGGCAATGCCCGCACGATACCCCCGGCTGCAGCATCACTTCATCGCCCTGATGAACCCAGGAAACCAGCTCGCCAACTTTACGCACCACGCCGGCAACGTCGTTGCCGAGGATGTGCGGCAACGGAATTTCGATTCCCGGCAAGCCGCCACGCGCCCACACGTCGAGATGATTCAAAGCGCAGGCTTTGACTTCAACTAAGACTTCATTGGCCTTGATGGTTGGATCAGGCGCGTCGGTGTAACCAAGTACTTCCGGACCACCGTGTTGCTTGAAGACGACAGCTTTCATAAGTAGTTGGCCGCGGATGAACGCGGATAACCGCGGATTAGGAGAAACAGGAAACCCTGAACTTAATAAACCTGCTCTTGTTGGTCTTATCCGCGCGCATCCGCGAAAACCTGCGGCTGATCTTGCTGGCGCTTTGGCTCGCTTTCAGCCTGTTGGCGGGCGTGGTATGAGGAACGCGTCAACGGGCTCGACTCAACGTGCTTGAATCCCAGTTGCATGCCAACTTCGCGCCAGCGCGCGAATTCTTCCGGCGTCACATATCGTTCCACCGGCAAGCGACGCGGGTGAGGCTGCAGATACTGACCAATGGTCATGATGTCGCAGGAGGAAGCGCGCAAGTCCTTCATCAACTCGACGACTTCGTCAAACTCTTCGCCCAGTCCCACCATGATGCCGCTCTTGGTCAGCATGCCACGCCCTTCGCGGTCGCGACGCTCTCCGGCACGGCGCAATAGAGTCAGCGACTGTTGATACTGGGCGTCCGGCCTGACGCGGCGATAGAGTCGCGCAATAGTTTCGGTATTGTGATTGAGCACGTCGGGCTGCGCATCGAGCACGGTGTTCAGCGCGGCCTCATCACCATTAAAATCCGGAATCAAAACTTCAACACGGCAGGATGGATTCAACGCGCGCACCTCGCGAACGGTTGCCGCCCAATGCGCGGCGCCACCATCCGGCAAATCATCGCGGTTCACTGAAGTAATTACCGTGTGCGCCAGATTCAAATGCTGCACCGCTTCCGCCACGTGGCGCGGCTCTTCCGAATCGAGCGCGCCCGGAGCGCCTTTGCCGACCGCGCAGAAACCGCAATGACGGGTGCAGATGTCCCCACCCAGCATGAATGTCGCGGTGCGATCCGACCAGCATTCGAAGATGTTTGGGCAACGGGCTTCCTGACAAACCGTGTGCAGGTTGAGCCCCTCAATCAACTTCAGGACATGGTTTTGATTGGTGGGATCGCCCAGCCGAATCTTCAGCCAGTCAGGTTTGGGCTGGCGCGGTTGCGGGACGTTGTTGATGACGCGTAATTCGCGAGACAAATAGTTCTTCCTTTAGTTTGACGACTTACGGAATTCTAACATTGCAGGCCCGATTAGGCATTTGGCCGACAGACCTCCCTTTAAGAATGGTCTGTCCTAAAGCGCTTTTGCGCTATACTGCGCCGCAATTCGACCCTTTATCCAACGGAGGTATCCCTGATGAAACGAATGACAGCTTTTTGCGCGCTCTGCTTTCTGCTCGTGGCCGGCGGCAACACATTTGCGGACATTGCGCGCCCCTCGCCGTCACCACAACCGGGCAAAGTCATTTTCCATACAAGCATGACCGTGATACCTGACAAGAACGCCCGGGACGCACGCCTGCAAATTTCTCAGGACAGCCTGAACGAATTGAAAGCGGCGCTTGCAAACACCTCCGCCGACAGTTCGTTGCGGCAGCGCATCGCTAATAGTCCAACCCGAACCGTCATCGCCGGCTTGTGTTTGTTCCTCTCGTTATCGATTGGCGGCATTTGGTTAATGCGGTCAGGACAACCCCGCGGCCAAAAGACAGTTGCCTTGTTGCTGCTTGGGGTAGGCGTGGTCGGCGCCGCTGCAATCATCACGCAGGCCAATGCCGGTCCGCCGCCGTCTTATCAGTGGCGCAATCTTTCGCAAAACTTGAACGCAAACAAACCCACCTACGCCAGTGTGGACATTGAGATCCTACCCGAAGGATATGGCATGAAACTGGTCGTGCCGGTTAAGAGCCAATAAATCATCGTGCAGGTCCATTAGCGGCATTATCCGATGCAACGCAGTCTCGACATTAATTTGCAAACCTGGCGATTGGGCCAGCGCGCGCGGAGTCGCAACGGCGTGCGACTCTTTGCCGTAAGCGTCATTGCCTGCGCTTGCCTGTCGGCGGCGCTGGCCACTTGGTTACCGCTGCAACTCTCCATCGTCACGGTCTTCCTCTTTGCCGGTCCGCACAATTGGTTCGAGTTTCGCTATTTCCTGATGCGACTGCCGGTGCGCTTTGGCAGGTCGCGCAACTTTTTTATCGCCGCCTTCGCGGGCATTGGCTTGCTGACGACCGGTTACCTGGCGCTGCCCCTGCTGTATAACTTCACCTCGTGGTCAGGCGGTGCGTGGTTCATGGTGCTGGCTTCGTGGAACACGCTTTTGCTGCTCTGGTTGGGACTGCTGGTGTGGTTGCGCGGAAGAAACAAACGACGCAGCGATTGGTCCTGGGCCATTCCGACAGCGCTGGCCCTCAGTTCATTAAACTGGCTGGCGCCGGAATTTTTCAGCCTGGCGATTGTTTACCTGCATCCTCTCGTGGCGCTGTGGTTTTTGGATCGCCATCTGCGGCGCACGCGTCCTGAATGGTTGCGCGCTTATCACCAATGCCTGGTGCTGGTCGCTGTGTTGCTGGCGGGAATTGTTTTGAAACTAACGCAAACGCCCGCGCTGCCGGACGACAACGGTTTGTTCTGGCGCATCACGCAACACTCCGGAGCGCAGTTGTTGCCCGGCGTCTCGAGTCATCTGCTTGTGTCGGTTCATTTGTTTCTGGAGATGCTGCACTACGGCGTGTGGATTGTAGCGCTCCCCTTGATTGTGCCCGCCACGCTTCGCGCCAAACAAAAGCGAAAGCGAATTTGGGAAGTTAAGGCCGTGGGCATAGCGAGCCATCCACGCGGTTTTCCCAAACTTGTCGGCGCAGCGCTCTTGCTGGGCGCGTTCGTTGTAGTCGCGCTGTGGTTTGGTTTTTCGATCGACTACTCCACCACGCGCGATATTTATTTCACAGTCGCCATTGCGCACGTGTTGGCCGAGGCGCCGTTTCTGCTGAAAATGCTCTAGCAAGTAAACAGGGAACAGCGGGCGTGAACAGTGAACCGTGAACGGGGAACGGTAAAAACCGAGGAATTCGCGTCATTCTCATCTTGGTGAATGGAAGTTCCTACGCAGGCGCTGACTACTGTTCACGGTTTACTGTTCACGTTTCACGCTCTTCTTATGTCCCCTAACGAACTCTGGCGCTTCTTCCCGCTTGGCTATCTGTTCACCATTCTGATCGAGACGCCGATCCTGGTTCTTGGTCTGTCACGACGTCATTCACTCAAGCGAAAACTGTTTGCCGGCGGCTGGCTTACAGCCTGCACTTACCCGATCGTAACGCTCGTGCTGCCGCTTATCTTCGCGCAACATTCTCGAACGCTTTATCTGTTGGTGGCGGAAACTTTTGCGCCGGTGACGGAGTGTGCGCTGTTCTGGTTGGCGTTCGGCGAGCGCGAGCACCTCGGCAAGTCCTGCACGTGGCGAGACTTCGGCGCCATCATCGTGGCTAACCTGGCATCGTTTGGAATTGGTGAAGTGATGAACGCGTGGCAGTGGTTTGGGTTATTGCATTAAGGTCGTGCTGGATTTGTGTCAGCTTGCGCTTGCTGGTCGCGAAGCTGTCGACGCTTGCGCCAAAGCAAAAACCAAACAAGGCCTGCCACTAAACTCACCGCCAGCACGAAAACGATTAGCAAAAGGACAATCAAACCCGTCCAGGGAAGCGAACTCACCGGATCAACGCGAACGTCAAACAAAAATAAAGTTGTCATCCGTTTTTGTTGTCTGCCAAAAGCGTGGCAAGAAACTCTGCGTCAATGTTGCCGCCCGAAAGAACGACACCTACCCGCTTCACATTCGCGGGAAGTTTCCGACTAAGAACGGCCGCAGCCGCGGCGGCTCCAGAAGGTTCGACCAAAAGTTTCATGCGACTCAGGATGAACTTCATTGCCGCAACTATCTCGTCATCGGAAACAGTCAAAACATCTTCAGCGGTCTGTTGCAGAATCGGAAACGTCAAAACGCCCGGCGACTGCACTCGCAAACCATCGGCAATAGTTGGTGGCGGCCCAATTGCGACTCGTTCTCCTTTGCGAAATGATTGTCGCGTGTCGTCTGCGGTCTCAGGCTCAACCGCAAAGCAACGGATGCGCGGACTTAACGCTTTCGCCGCTGTACTGACGCCGGCAAACAGTCCGCCGCCACTGCAGGGCGTCAGCAAACAATCCAGGTCAGGCACCTCTTCCAAAAACTCCAGCCCACAGGTGCCCTGCCCCGCAAGAATTAGGTGGTCGTCATAAGGCGGCACCATCACTCGCTCGTCGCGCTGCGAAATTTCGATCGCCACCGTCTCGCGATCCTGGTGCTGTCGGTCGTAGAAAATTATTTCAGCGCCGTATGCGCGCGTCGCTGCCACTTTGGACTTTGGCGCATCGTCGGGCATGGCAATAACGGCGCTGACACCGGTCTCGCGCGACGCCAGCGCCACCGCTTGTGCGTGATTCCCGGACGAAAATGCGGCCACCCCGCGATGTTTTTCTACTTCCGTCAGCGAAAGGATCTTGTTCATCGCGCCGCGAATCTTGAAGGCGCCGGCGCGCTGCAGGTTTTCGCATTTGAAGAAGACTTCACAGCCGGCCCGCTCGTTGAATAAGCGCGAAGTGACGACTGGCGTGCGATGGATGCGGCCGACGATGCGCGCTCCGGCTTCCTGGATTTTTTCAAGATTCAGCATGGGGCAGCAACTATAAGAAGAGCGCTCACACTACAGTTTGCGAAAGTTCGGTGTGCGACATGCCAAACACCTCGGCGAAATGGCCGGCGATGCGATCTTCAACCTCGTGCAAGTAGACTTCGTGGCCCAACAGATCCTGCATCGAAGTCACCTGCTCGCCATCGCAGGCGATAATCAGGTTAAAGAAACTAAGGTCGGTGTTCACATTCAAAGCAAAGCCGTGCGTCGTGATCCAGCGCGCGATGTGCACGCCGATGGCTGCCACTTTACCGCGCGACGTGTGCACGCCAGTTAAGCCGTCAAGCCGAAATGCGTCGATCTGATAATCAGCAAGTGTGCGCATTAGAACTTCTTCCAGGTCGCGCACAAAAGCATGCACGTCTTCGCGATCAGGACTAAGGTTGATAATCGGATAACCAACAATCTGGCCCAACCCGTGATAAGTAAGTTTTCCGCCACGGTTTGTTTCAAAGACACTGACGCCGCGCGCCGCGAGCAGCTCCGATGACATTAAGATGCCGGCACTCTCGCCGCGCCGGCCAACGGTCAATGTGTGCGGATGTTCGAGCAACAACAGTGTGTCTGGCTCGCGACCATCTCTGACCGCAAGCTCGGTCGCTTTTTGGATCGCGAGCGCTGCGCCGTACTCGACGCGACCCAGGCGTTTGACCAGTAGTCTTCTTTGCTCGCTCACAATACAACCCTGCTGGGAATTCTTGCGCATTCTAACAGTCGATCTGCACTCCCAGCCAATCAGGCTTTCGGGTAGTGATGCAGTTGGAAATGGCATCGCAGTGGCAATGAGATCATTACCGTCCGCTATAGCGGATGGGTGCAGCGATTGCCGATTGGCAATTGCCGATTTCCGATTGATGGCTAGCGATCGGATCAAGTGGCAATCGGGAATTGAAAATGGGTATATCGGAACCCATCCGCTACCGCGGACGGTACTGACCTCACGACACTCAGTCGCCTTAAATCAAGTGCCTCAGTACTGACCGGCCGCGAACTTGACGTAAGCGCGACGGCAGAATAGTTTGATTGCTAAATCTGACAGCAACAGGAGAATTTCCGTGCACCGAATCGCCGCTCTTTTGATGATCGCAGTCGTACTCTCTCCCGTAGCCACCTTCGCCCAAACGCGAAAGCGCACTACCACAAAATCGGCTCGCCCAGGCGCAGCCACAAAAGCGTCCGACGTTGAACGTACCGGCGCTCAGCATGTCGCTGACCAGATAAAAATTCTGACGCGATTTATCTATTTACTCGGTGGTGTGGCAAAGGGCCTCGAGGGCGTGGACGATGCGGCGCGGCGCAACGAAGCCTCACCAGCGATTATCGATCAGGCGGCCAAAAACAAAGCGACTGTTCGCAACAGCATTCAAAGCGTGCGGGAAGGGTTGGACAAACTGGAAATCGATTTCCGCGCAACGCCGGAGTTGCAGCGCTATTACATCAAGCTCGCCGGCGTGGCCTCAGGCGCCGCCAACGCCGAGGATCAGGCCGCGGCAAATCAGTTTGATAAGGCTGGACGGACGCTGCTTGATGTGGTGAATCGTTTGACTGATGTGTTGCTGGAAATGCGGTAGAAAGCACGTGAAGAGTGAATAGTGAGGAGTGAAAAGGCTAACGGGTCGGACGCACCGCACGCGGGAGATGGTTACTTCACCTTTCACTCTTCACTTTTCACTCATCCCCTTGGGATAGTACCCCTGCCGCGCCCGCACCCGCAGCTCAGGATGAGTTGGCAATCCCACCGCAATGCGGCGAAACTGCACGCCCGGCGCTTGTGAGTTTGAATAATATTGCAGCAGGTACTGGCCGCGCAGTTCGGCGGCGACTGCCCCAAACACACGCTCCAAATCCTTATCCGAGTCCGGCAAAAAAGCTGTGCCGCCCGTCGATTGCGCAATTGATGCCATATCGTTTTGCGCGCGCGTGCTGATTAGGTTCAGATGCACCGATGGACCACCTGGGTTGATCGAATAAAACGCTACATCAGCCTGCTGTACCGCTCGCTGCACATCCGAAACCGCGCGCTGCCTGCGAGCCAAAAGATTCAGCCGCGCCGCTGCGGGCGTAGTTTCGCCTTTTTGCTCGGCGCGCACCTCAGCGACGGTCAGATCCCTGATGAGGCTGCTGAAGTTATCGTCGCCGTCCGAGATAACCAGGATTACGCGCCGATGACGGTCCGCTGATTTCTCGTTCAAATATTTTGCCGCTGCCACCACCGTGTCATAAAAAGCGGTGGGCACCGGCGAAGTGGCAGCGGGAATTGTCAACAATCTGGCGGCTGCAATCTCGGCTGACGCCAGTGGCTCAAGCAACCGCGGCTGATCCGTTATGGTAAAAACTGCAGCGCGATCGGCCGGCTTCATTACCTGTTTGAGAAAGGCAGCCGCGGCTTTTTGCTGAAATGCAAAGAAGCCCTTATTGCTGACGCTGCTCGATACGTCGAACAGCAGCGCGATGTCCAACGGCACCTGATCCGGATTTCCGATTTCCACTATTTGCTGCGGCCGGCCTTCTTCATCCAGGTGAAAGTCGTTGACCTGCAGACCGTGGATCGGCTGGCCCGTCGCGTCGACAACCGAAACCGGGACCATCACCAGGTTTGAGTTTACTTTGACGACGTCAAAGTCTTCGTCCCTGAGCGGTGTCGGCTTGGGGGTCGGTTTAGGCGTGGGCGCTGGAGGCGGTTGGGGAAAGTCCTTAATTTTTTGCGCGGCGACCGAGCCGCAACAAGAACAAAGAGCCAGCACCGCGATCAGCAGTGCCGGCCCAAAATGTTTTCCCCAATTTCCGTTCGTCATTAAACCAATCCTCATGCCGCCAGTTGTAAGTTTGCTGCTGTTGCTGGCCTTACTCTCTTATCTTAACAACTGGGGCATGATTCATGGCCTTGAGTCGCGCGCATTTCCAAGCTACTGCAATGCGCGGCAACTCTGGTCCGGGTTTAGCTGGTTAGTCTCCCGAGCTAGTGGTCATCGTGGGCGCTTGTTGAATCAGGCCTTTGTTGACCAGCAGTTTCACTTCCACGCGACGGTTTTGTGCGCGACCGGTGCGCGAGGTGTTCTCGGCAACTGGATGCGATTCGCCGTAGCCATAGGGCGTAACAATACGTCGCAGCGGAATGCTGTGGTTCTCAACCAGATAACGAATAACGTTATCGGCGCGACGTTGGCTCAAGGCGCGATTTCTCTCCACGCTGCCGGTGGTATCGGCGAAACCAGAAACTTCGACCACATAGCCCTTGGCGTTTAGCGCCTTAGTGGCAAGCTCGTCGAGTTTCGCTTTCGAGTCAGGCGACAAGACCGCGCTACCAGTTTTGAAATTCACCGCCAACACTGCTTGCGGTGCATAGTCATCAAGTGCTGAGATGCGGTCGTTGGTGGCAGTCACGCCGGCGACGGCTGAGTCTGCGGTTTCCTGCGCGGCCCTGGCGCCGCCCTTGGCGGTGTTGGCAACGGCTGCGAGTTCATCCATTTGGCCCGACAGGCGCTGGGCGTTCTGTTCGACCTGGCTCAGTTTCGTTTCCGTGTTGCTGGCCCGGTCCTCGAGCGGCGCGGCGCGAGATTCCACGGCGCGGGCTACGCGCAGATCCGATTCGTTGAACCTGATCTTCTCAGCAGCCAGTTCGCCGGCTGCGTTGCCACGACCATCCACTTCCAAATTCAAGCCGCGCAGAATTTGCGTTTGCGCGTAATTTGAACCGCTGCGCAAAAAGCCGCCATTGGCTTTCACGCTGGTCCGATCGTCGAGCCGAACTGTGGTATCCACACCATTGGCGTCGCGAACTATGAACGTGTCGGCGTCGCGTCGTACCACCACACCTTTGATTTTAGTTTTCTGTCCACTCGCAACCGTGCGAGCGCCGACGGTGGCGGTTGTGGTTTGGGCCACTACTGCGATCGCTGAAAATGTCAGCAGGGAGATAGCAAGCATTAGCGAGGGAAACATCTTAAACTTCGGGATTGGCATAAATAACTCTCTCCTTAATTTGGGAAATGAAACAGCTCGCCTACGGGCCAGCTATCGTTGAACTTATCTGACGAACATTCGAGGTCAAGTGTTGTCCGCCGCAAGAATGATCCGGCACTTATTATCGCCTGTGCCATTTCAAGTCAAGCTCTTAACCCCTGATCGCTCTATTCATCATCCAATTGCCACTCGATCGCAATAAGGCGTGGCAAAAAACAAATCGCGGCAACAAACCCACGAAAGGTCCAGCGCCGCGATTGGTTTACCTAGTGGGCCAGTTAGAGCGAAAATTCTCCTGCTTCAAGTTGCTCCTTAACAAAAGCAAGAAAGCGTTCCGCATCCGCGCCATCTATCACGCGATGGTCGAAACTGAGCGCGAAGTATGCCATCCAGCGAATAGCGATGTAGTCTTCGCCGTCAGTCGTGGTTAGCACCTTGGCGCGTTTCTCAATTTTGCCGACACCGAGAATAGCAAGTTGCGGTTGATTGATTATCGGCGTGCCAAACAAACCGCCAAAGACGCCGGGATTCGTAATAGTAAAGGTGCCGCCGCCGACTTCATCGGGTTTCAACTGTTTCGCGCGCGCGCGTTCGGCAAGATCGTTTGCAGCCCGGGCCAAGCCGGAAATACTGAGATCGTCAGCACGTTTGATGACCGGCACGATCAAGCCCCAATCAAGTGCGACCGCCATGCCGAGGTTGATGTCGCGCTTATAGATGATCTGATCGCCGCTGACCTGCGCATTGAAAATGGGAAACTGGCGCAAGCCATTGTTGACGGCCTGGAAAATGAACGGCATGAACGAGAGCTTGGTGCCGGTCCTTTCCGCAAACGAGTCCTTGTGTTGTTCACGCAGTTTGGCAATGCGCGTCATGTCGATTTCATAAACCGTGGTGACGTGTGCGGAGGTGCGTCGCGAAACAACCATGTGCTCCGCGATCTTTTTGCGCATCACGGTCATCTGCTCGACGCGATCGCCCTCGGCTGGTTTCAGTGAAGGGGCGGCTGGTGCTTGAGCCGCCGCGCTTGCTTGAGTTGCGCGCGCGGGCGCGGCAGCAGGTGCACCGGATTCAATAAAACTAAGAATGTCGTTTTTGGTTACGCGACCACTCATGCCCGTGCCTTCCAGGCCGGCGATGTCAACGCCATGCTCCTGGGCAATTTTGCGAACGAGCGGACTCGACTTTGTGCGGCGCAACTCTTCAGCCGTAGCGGCGGCGCCACCACCGTTGCCCGTTGGTTGAGCAGCTTGTCCACTGCTCTCTTTTCGTGGCGCAGCCGGTGGTTTCTGTTGCGCAACGGCGTCCGCTGCTGCCGGCGCAGGTTCTGCTTTCGGTTGCGCGGCTTCCGCTTTACCTGCCGGCGCGGCTTGAGGGGCCGGGGTTACAGTTTCGGCGCTTTGCGCTTTGGCTGCTGTCGCTTCTCCTTGCTTCTGTTCCGGCTGCGCTTCCTTTGCTGCCGTCTCAGTTGACGCTGTCGCGGGCGCGGCGCCGGCGGTCGCGCCGCCATCGAGTACCGCAACCGTCGTATTAATTTCTACCGTGTCGCCCTCTTTAAAACGGATTTCCGTCAAAGTGCCTGCTGCCGGCGAAGGAATTTCCGCATCAACTTTGTCAGTTGAGATTTCAAACAGCGGCTCGTCGCGCTCGACGCGCTCGCCCACCTGTTTCAACCATTTGGTGATCGTTCCTTCCGCGATGGACTCGCCCATCTGCGGCATTACAACTTCTGTGCTCATAAGTTCTCCAGGAAAAATTCTGTCAGCGGTAAGCTGTTCGGCCAAGCGACCGTTAGCCCCCGACAATCAACTGCTTGCTAAGCGCTGATTGCTGAGAGCTGATTGCTCCGCTGTGGTCGGATCGATGACCGACTTGATTTCCGAAATGCGGTTTGCCGGAAAGCCACCCTGCTGCGCGTGCTCGCGAATCATTTCCTCGTTGGGCGCGATGTAAACACAATACACCTTGTCGCCAGTCACATAGCTTTGCAGCCATTGAATCTGCGGACCCATCTTTTGTAATACACCGCATGATGTTTGCGAGATTGTCTGCAAATCCGCTTTTGAGAGATTTCCCGCGCCGGGAATCTCACGTTCGATTAAGTACTTGGGCATTGCGTTCTCCTTCTGAGATCTGAAATCCGAAATCCGAAATCCAAAATCAGTACGCCGCCAGCTTACGCGCTGCTGCCAATACATCTTTCGTCTGCGGCAAATAATAATCTTCGAGTGGCGGCGAATACGGTACCGGCGTGTCGATTGAAGCAACCCGCAGCACCGGCGCGTCAAGCCATTCAAAAGCCTCTTCGGCAATGGTGGCCGCAATTTCACCGCCGATGCCCCCGGTACGCGAAGCCTCGTGCAACACGATTACGCGGTTGGTCTTCTTTGCGCTTGCCAGAATCGCCGCCTTGTCGAGCGGGGCCAGCGTGCGCAGATCGATCACCTCGACATCCAGACCTTCCTTCTCGAGTTCCTCCGCCGCATCCAGCGCAGTCAGCACCATCGCGCCAAAGGTAATGATCGAAAGGTCGCGTCCTGCACGCGCGGTGCGCGCTTTGCCGATTTCTACAATGTAATCGTCCGCCGGCAACTCTTCGCGCAGACGCGGCAGTCGATAAAGTTTCTTGTGTTCAAAATACAAAACCGGATCGGGATCGCGAATCGCCGCTTTGATCAAACCCTTGGCGTCGTAGGCAGTTGCAGGCTCAACGATTTTCAATCCGGCAGTATTAAGAAAAAATGCCTCGGCGTTCAACGAATGGAACGGTCCGGAACGCACGCCTGAACCGCATGGACCACGAAACACAGCCGGGATATTGGCGCCCCAGCGATAGCGGCACTTCGCCGCGTAGTTCGTCAGCAAATCAAAGCCGGCGGAAATGAAATCGATAAACTGGAACTCAGCGACTGCCCGCATGCCCATCAAGCCCGCGCCGCAAGCCGCGCCCACAATTGCTGCTTCGGAAATCGGCGTATCGACGACGCGCTCCTTGCCAAACTGATCGATCAAACCGTCGGTGACTTTGAACGCGCCGCCATACAAGCCGACGTCTTCACCGATGACAAACACCGTCGGATCGCGTTCCATCTCTTCCCAAATGCCCTGGCGAATCGCGTCGAGAAGTGTCGCCTGACCGCCGCGCTCGGGGCGTGATGATTTGTGTTCTTTCTTGGTAGCGGTTGCCATTTCTTCGTTAGGCCTTAGGTCTTAGGTGTTTGCAACCACGTCAATTAATCTTTGGTTTTACGTTGCTTCTACAAAGACCAAAGCCCAAAGTCCAAAGACCGTTTTTGCTTTAGTTTTTCAAAAACTCCGGCCGCAGTGCCGGCGGCACAATGTTGTTATCAAAAACCCCGTAAGCCGCCTGCTCAGGATCGGGCATCGGCGAAGACTCTGCCCAGGCGCAATCTTCTTCAATCTCGCGCAAAACATCCGCGGTAATCTCATCCAGTTTCTCTTTAGTCGCAATCTTCTGGTCGAAAAGATAGCGCTCAAAGCGATCCACTGGATCGTTGTTCTTTTCCCACCATTCAATCTCTCCGGTTGGCACGTAGCGTTGATCGTCGTGTTCGGCGTGACCTCTGCGCCGGTAGGTCTTGGCTTCGATCAAGACTGCGCCGCCGTTGCGTCGCGCAAAATCGGCCGCCCGCTTCGTCACCTCGTAACAGGCAATCACGTCGTTGCCATCGACGATGTGTGCGGGAATGTTGTAGCTGGCCGCCTTTTCCGCCAGGTCACGAACCGAAGTTTGCAAACTCGTCGGCGTGGAATACGCATAATGGTTGTACTCAGCAATCACCAGCAGCGGCAACTGCTGCACGGCCGCGAAATTCAAGCCTTCGTGAAAAGCTCCGGTGCTCATGCCCCCGTCGCCGATGTAGGCGATCGCGACGGCGCGTTTCTTTTGCATGCGCGCGGCGAGCAAGACTCCGGTCATGACGGGAATCATGTCGCCGAGATGGGAGATTGGGCCAATGAACCCTTTAGCCATGTCGCCGAAATGAATGTTCAGATCGCGGCCGCCGGATGGTCCCCAGGCCTTGGCCATATATTGCGCAAAAACTTCCCGCGGGCGAATACCTTTAACCAACACCGCGCCCAGATCGCGAATCAAGGGCGTTATGAAGTCCTGTGGCGCGAGCGCGTAAGCACTGCCAACGGCCGTTGCTTCCTGGCCCAGCGAACGAAATACTCCGCCCACAACTTTGGACTGTCGATAAAGATTTACTAAACGTTCTTCAACCAAACGCGTAAGTTTCAGATAACGATAAAGCTCCAACATCTGCTCTGGCTTGAGTGAAGTCTCGGTTGTGCAGCTCATTGGCTTGCCGTCGACAGGCCGCCGCGGTGCATATTTCGTGCTGACGCGCATTTGAAAAGGGGCTGGTCGCGGGCGATGACGGCGCCGCGGGTTCTTGTCCCCCGAACGCTGCCTGGATTCACTAGCTGCAGGTCTATTTGGTTGGTCCATTAGGCAAACCTTAAATATGCACTGCTAAATCGTGCACGCCTTCGGCGGCTTCCATGACCGCTTCGGAAACTGTCGGATGCGCGTGCATTGTGCGGCCTAATTCTTCAGCCGTCGATTCGAGTTGCATCGCGACGCACGCCTCAGCAATCAGCTCAGTCGCATGTGGTCCAATAATGTGCACGCCGAGAATCTCGTCATACTTCTTATCAGCGACGATTTTGACGAAGCCCTCTTCCTCGCCCATGATGCGCGCTTTGCCGGAAGCCGAAAACGGAAACTTGCCGACCTTAACGTCGTAACCTTGTTCTTTCGCTTTCGCCTCAGTCAGTCCAACAGAGGCAACTTCCGGATCGCAATAGGTGCAGTTGGGAACTAAACGAAGGTTGATGGGCCGCACGCCTTTGTCGCCGGCCATGTGTTCGACCGCGACGATGCCTTCCTTCGACGCAAGGTGTGCGAGCAACGGCGTCGGCACCACGTCACCGATCGCGTAGACGCCTTTCTCGGCTGTCTGCTGATACTCGTCGATTTGAATGAATCCTCGTTCGACTTTGATCTTGGTGCCTTCGAGTCCCAACCCTTCGGTATAAGGCATGCGCCCGACAGCAACGAGCAACATCTCGGCTTCCAACGTAACCGCTTCGCCTTTCGAAGTTTTGCCGGACACGCGCACGCCGGTTTCCGTCTTCTCCAGCTTCTCGAGTTTGGTGTCGACCTGCGACTTGATACCGCGCTTGCGAAACGCGCGTTCCAGATCTTTGGAAACTTCTTCATCCTCAAGCGGAACTAATCTTGGCATCAACTCAACGATGGTAGTGGCCGCGCCAAATCGCGAATAGACGGAAGCGAACTCACAGCCTACCGCGCCGGCGCCCATCACGATCAGCGACTTGGGAACGTCTTTCAACTCCAAAATGTGATCGCTGTTGACGACATGCTTGCCGTCAGTTTCGAAACCAGGTATGGGACGGACCACTGAACCGGTGGCAATAATGATGTTCTTAGTTTGAATAGTTTGTTTCTGACCGTCGGCGCCCGTGACCTCGACTTTGCCTGGCAACGCCAGCTTGCCGGTCCCTTTGAACACCGTCACCTTGTTCTTCTTCATCAGGTATTCGATGCCCTTGGTGTTCTTGAGCACAACTTTGTCTTTGCGTTTTTGTACGTCGGCAAAAGCGAGTTGAATCCCCGTTGCCTGGACACCAAAATCCGCTGCGTGCTGCATCTGCTCGTAAATGTGCGCGGACATCAGCATTTGCTTGGTCGGGATACAACCACGCAACGTGCACGTACCGCCCAGGCGCGTGTCTTTTTCAATCATCGCGACTTTTAGTCCGAGCTGTCCGGCGCGAATTGCAGCCACGTAGCCGCCTGGTCCACTGCCGATGATGGTGACGTCAAACTGTTCGTTTGCCAATGAAATCAGAGCCTCCCGTGAACACGTGACAAGTAACAATTTCCAAATGTCAGGACTAACCTGTCACTTGTTACCGTTCACTTATCAGCGATTTCCATGCTTTCTATTAGAGGCAGGCATTATAATCATTTGCTCGTCTTTCCTCCAATTGGCTGATTTATCAGCACCGGTGCAGTTTGATTTGAGGCCCCCAAGTGTCTTGAAGTCAGTACCGTCTGCGGTAGCGGATGGGTTCCGACGTTGCCAATTTTCGATTGCCGATTGCCTCTTGGCCCGATCGCTAGACAACTCGGAAATCGGCAGTCGCCAATCAGCAATCACTGAATCCATCCGCTACCGCGGACGGTACTGACCTCATTGCCACTGCAAGGCTTTTGGTTCAAACTGCATCACGATCGATTTATGGATAGTTGCGTGAGAGCAAAACAATGAAACACTCTGAAGGTTTTTTGAAAGTTGTTAACGACGCCAAGAGTCGCATCCGCGAAGTCACCGTTGACGAAACAAAGCAACGGATGAAAGCCAACCCCAACGCCAAGCTAATCGATGTTCGCGAGGACAACGAATGGGAAGCCAGTCACGCCGCCGGCGCGGCACATCTCGGCAAAGGCATCATTGAACGCGACATCGAGGCGACCGTTCCTGACAAAGCAACCGAGCTGATTCTCTATTGCGGCGGCGGCTTTCGTTCGGCACTCGCGGCCGATCTGCTGCAGACGATGGGCTATACCAATGTCTTCTCGATGGCCGGCGGCTGGAAAGCGTGGAAAGATTCCGGCGGTGATGTGGTCTAGTGTTCGCTCAGCCCCGTCCCGCATGCGGTACAGCTCGCAAAATTATGGTTAGGGCTAGGATTTGTCGCCATCAGTCAGGCGTCGCACAATCTGCAGCAGTTGATCGAGGTCGAGTGGTTTAGTCAGGTGTTCAGCAAAGCCTTCTTCCAGCGCGCGAACGACATCGGCGCCGCGTCCGTATCCGGTCAAGGCTACTGCCGGCACATTCGCCATTGACGGCAACTCGCGCAGCTTTTGCAAAAGTTGGTAACCGTCCATCCCCGGCATCGAAATATCAGAAACTACCAAATCGAAATTCTTGCGCCGCGCGATCTCAAGCGCTTCGGCGCCGCTACGCGCTGATTCGACGAACGCGCCTTCCAATTCCAGCAGCCGGCCAAGCATGTCTGTAGTTTCCGGCGAGTCGTCTACGACCAGAATGAATTTCTTTCTTAGGGCTCCAGTTGAGCCTGTGCTCTCCGATTCGAGCCCCGCCACTCCGGCCTTATATAAAGGAAGCCAAACTGAGAAGCGCGCGCCGGCACCGACGCCTTCTGATTCGGCGGCGACCCGACCGCCGTGCAATTCAGCAAGTTGTTTGACGAGGGCCAGCCCGATGCCCATGCCGCCCTGACGACGAGCGCTACTCGCGTCCGCCTGGCGAAAAATCTCGAACACGTGCGGCAAAAAGTCTGCAGAAATTCCCTGGCCAGTATCCGCTATTACCAATTTCGCCTCATCACCGTCCCTGGTTAAGGTGATCTTCACTTCGCCATCGACCGGCGTGAACTTGACGGCGTTGTTTAGCAAGTTCCAGGCGACCTGGCCCAGGCGAACCGGATCGCCTTCGATGACCAGAATCTCGGGATCCATGGCGATGCTTAGGTTGAGTCGCTTGCCGGTTGCTTCAGTTCTGACAGTTTCAATGGCGTCAGTGATAATGGTCGATAGCGACACCGGTTGCTGATTCAGCGCAACTTTGCCCATCTGCAAACGCGAAAGATCCAACAAGTCGGAAACGAGTTGAGCCTGGGCCAAGGCGTTACGGCGTATCGTGTCGGCGGCTTTAACAACGAACTCATGAGATTGGCTTTCGTCGCTGCGGCGCAGGATTTCCGCATAGCCGATAACTACATTCAGCGGGTTGCGCAGCTCATGAGACAGCGTCGCGAGGAATTCGTCTTTCAAGCGATTCGCGTCTTCAGCTTCAGCTCGGGCCTGTTGCTCGCGCGCCAGCAACTTGTCGCGCTCCTCTTCGGTACGGCGGCGGTTCGTATTGTCAACGGACACACCCACGATGCCGATCAGGTTTCCCTCTTCATTAAAGATTGGCGAGTCAGTCACCAAGACTGGAAACTCAACGCCGTCGCGGTGCTTAACCAGAAACTCTCCCGACCAGCTCTTTCCCTGCTTTAAGGTGGAGAGAATCTCCGCCGCTTGCTCGCGTACTGCTCCAGCAGGCGTGATGTCCATTATGTTGGCGCTGAGCGCCTCTGCCGCTGACCAGCCATACAGCTTCTCGGCGAATGAATTCCAATAAATTATGTTGCCCTCGAGGTCTGTGGCGATGACAGATTGTTCGACAGCGTCCAGCAGGTGCGCCTGAAAACGTATTTCTTCTTCCGCCAGTTTGCGCTCGCTGATATCGCGCTGATAAACCGAGACACCTTCTTCCGTAGGATAGACGTGAGCTTCAAACCAGCGGTCCGGCACAATTCTCGACTGCAGCTCAAAATGGTGTGGCGTTAAGTCTTTCACTGCCTGGAGAAAATGTGGATAGAGAGCGGACTCGAGCGCGGCGGGAAACACTTCCCAGATCACTTTGCCCAGCAACTCTTCACGAGTCTTGCCAAAACGCTCCAACGTTTGCCGGTTGATATCCGTGAAGCGCCATTCGCTGTCCAGCGAGTAAAAGAGATCGGTAATGCTCTCAAGGATGGTTACAGTTTTTTGCTTCGACTCGCGCAGGGCCTCAAACGTTTCATCGCGCTCGCGCGTAGCTTCCGCCAGTTCCATTTCATAAAGGCGTGCGTTGCGTAGCGCGATTGCCGCCTGGTCAGCGAGCGCCGACAACTGCCATTGCTCTTCTCCTTCCAGCGGTTGCGCGCGCGCAATCACCAGCAGACCGTTGAGTTCCTGCTTGGCAATAACTGGAACGGAAACCAATTCTTCGCCGTCCCCTAACAACAGTGCGTTCCGGAGTTGTCTTACTACATCTTCTTCCATGCGGCCGCTAAAGTTCTTGATCAAATCCCGATCGATGCCTGCGGCGGCGCGGATGCGTAGCTGACCCTGTTGGTCAACTAGTAATAGGACACTTACGTTGGCCGCAACCAGCTGAGCAGCGTTCCGGACAATCAGATCCAGTACTTCATCGAAGTTTAGTGAGGTAGTGATGGCGCGGTTTATTTCCGCCAACCGGCGCGACGGATCCTTTTTTACAAAGCCTGGCTCGGGCATAACAAATATACTCTGAACCTCTACGCCTTCCTTATGACTACGCCTTTGTTTGTGATCTGCAGTTCGTGTTCCCGATTATCGTGGGCACTGGCGCGCGTCTTAATGATTCGCAACGTCCGCTGCATCTCAGGTCCTGATTTAAAGCGCAACAGGATAACATTGTCGGCCATGTTCGAGACTTCCTGATCGCTGATGCCGTGCACCTCAAACAAGTTAGTCAATTCATACATCATCAGGCAGGTAACATTTTCCGCGGCGAACCATTGGGTCAGGGCGTAGATGAAATCAGCGAAGCGCTGCCGGTCGATACTGCTGCGTTCCAAATCCCCGAGCGCGTCAATGACCACGCGCTTCACTTTTCCTTCGCGAACCCGCTTGAATATCTCACTGGTGATAGTGTCGAGCTGCAATTCGACTGGGGACTTGTACAACAGATCGAACCCACCGCCGTTCAATAACTCTTCGGCCTTCCAACCCAGATTCTTCATGACGCGGGCGAGTTGCGTGGGATTCTCCTGGAACCCAACGTACAGGCCTTGCTCGCCTTTAAGCGCACCCTGCGTGATGAAGTGCAAAGCAATGATTGTTTTTCCCGAGCCGGTTGGCCCGGCAATTAGTGTAGTGCTGCCGCGCCAAAAGCCTTCGGCGATCATGCCGTCCAAATTTGAAATGCCGGTTTCGACGCGTTCAATTTTTTGCGAATAGTTTGGAACGACGGTTGGCGTCAGCAGCCGCGGATAGACTGCAACGCCATCGCGGTCAATTGAAAACGCGTGCATGCCTGGTACCGAATATGAACCACGCAGCTTTTCCACTCTCAGAAATCGCTGCTCTCGGACGTTAGATGAATACTTCATCAACTGCAGCACCACGTCTGCAATTGCAAACTCCGGTAGCTCCGTCATTGTTTCCTGCGCATATTCGCCTATCAGGAAACTGGTGCACTGGTATGAAGACAGCGCGCTCGCCAAATCATAAATAACGGTGCGACGCTCCTGAGGGGTCACCAACAGCTCGGTGAGCGCCTTGAATGAATCAATGAAAACAAAGCGCGGCTTGCGCTCCATCAGCAGAGTTGTAACCAGTTCGGGCAATTGAGCGACGCCTGAATTTCTAACCATCAAGCCGAGGTCTTCGTAAAGTACCGAGACACCAACGGCGGCGGGATCGAAAAATTTGTGCGTCTGACCATGAACGATAAACTTCTCGAGTGGCTCTGAGAGTGTTGTCAGGTATAACGCCGGAGACTCAACGGTGGCGTTCGCAAAGGCGAGCTGCTCCGCCAGGATCGTCTTGCCAGTCCCCGGCGCACCCATGATTACGCTGATCGTGTTCGCCGGTAAGCCGCCGCCGAGCACTTGATCGAGTCCGGCACAACCGGTCAGTATCCTCTCCGTCATTAAGTTCCTTTTCCCGCCGACTGCTTTTGCAACGCTAGTAATTTTTCTAAGGTAGTTATCAACAACTCCTCTTCGAGGGGTTTTAAGAGAAAGGCATCAGCTCCGGCCTCAAGCGCTCGGTCATCAGCCTGCAGGTGACTGAAAATCATCACCAGAATGTCTTTAGTTTCTACGCTCGACTTTAGCCTGCGGCAAAGACTGAGCCCATCCAGCTTCGGAACCAGGATTTCGGTCACTACGATTCTGGGTTTCAACTCCTGCGCGCGCGCCAGAGCCGTAACGCCATCCTCAGTGAATTCGACGCTAAAACCGGCCTGCTCAAGAAAAAAGCGCTCAAGTCGCTGCACAATCGGATTGCGCTCAACGACCAGAATGAGAGCTTGTTGCTCGGACTTAGGGGAAGCGGGGGGATTGGAAACGGGAGACGACATACCCTGGTAGAAAACTTTTGGGTTCAGATTGTAACGGGTGTTGCCGAGACTCTATAGCATGACAGCGAACGTTGACAAGAGGTAAGTTCAGTTGCCGCCGGATTGCGCCAACGGTGTACAATGGAAAGGAATCCAGTCGAGAGTTCACCCATCCCCTATGGCTCAGAATCAACCACCAAAGCAAACCGGAACCCGCAGCGAAACCGATTCCATGGGCCAGATTGAAGTGCCCGCGAACAAGTATTGGGGAGCGCAAACCCAGCGCAGCCTGATCCATTTCGCCATCGGCGACGATCGTATGCCGCGCGAAATGATTCGCGCGCTTGGCATTCTCAAAAAGGCCGCCGCAATCGTCAATCATGACCTGGGAAAACTTCCAAACGACAAGCTGGAACTGATCGAACAGGCTGCGGATGAAGTGATTGCCGGCAAGCTTGACGATCACTTTCCCTTGCGCGTCTGGCAAACCGGCAGCGGCACACAGACGAACATGAATGCCAACGAAGTGATCTCGAACCGCGCGATTGAAATCGCCGGCGGCGTTCTCGGAAGTAAGAATCCAGTCCATCCGAACGATGACGTGAATATGTCGCAGTCGTCAAATGACACTTTTCCTACGGCCATGTACATTGCTGCGGCCGAGCAGTTGACCTGGTTGATCCCGGAAATCCAAAACGTAAGCGACGCGATTGCGGCGAAGGCCGAAGAGTTTAAGGACGTCGTAAAAATTGGCCGCACGCACCTGCAGGACGCCACGCCATTAACTGTGGGCCAGGAGATGTCGGGCTGGGCCAATCTGCTTGAAAGAGACATCGCGCGTTTGCAGTTGGCTTTGCCGGGCGTGCTGGATTTGGCAATCGGCGGGACTGCTGTCGGCACCGGTCTGAATTCGCATCCTGAATTCGGCGAGCGTGCCGCGCGCAAGATTGCCGAGTTGACGGCGCTGCCGTTCAAATCGCATCCAAACAAGTTTGCCGCGCTGTCGGCGCACGACGAAATTATTTTTGCGAGCGGCGCGCTTAAAACGCTGGCGGCGTCCCTGACGAAAATTGCCAACGACGTTCGCTGGTTGGCGTCAGGCCCGCGCTGTGGTTTGGGTGAATTGACGTTGCCTGAGAATGAGCCCGGCTCGTCGATCATGCCGGGAAAAGTGAATCCGACTCAAAGCGAAGCGATGACAATGGTCTGCGTGCAGGTTTTCGGCAACGATACCGCCATCACCATTGCCGGCTCACAAGGGAATTTTGAGTTGAATGTGTACAAGCCGGTGATGATTCACAATTTTCTGCACTCGGTTCGCTTGTTGCACGACGCGTGTCATGGCTTCGTTGAATATTGCATCAAGGGTATTGAACTGAATCGCGAACAAATTGACGATTACTTGAAGAACTCGCTGATGCTGGTGACCGCGCTGAACCCGTACATTGGTTATGACAAGGCGGCGCAGGTGGCCAAGAACGCGCACAAGAAAAAGATCAGTTTGCGCGAGTCGGCAGTCGCACTGGGATATTTGAGCGGCGAGGATTTCGACAAGTACGTCAAGCCGGAAGAGATGACTCATCCCTAAGCAAGAGAGGTCGGAGGTCAGAAGCCAGAGGTCAGGAGTCAAAAATCGGGCAATTATACGTTTTTGAGTCCGCACGCCAGCACTTCTAGTCTCTGACCTTTGATTTCTGACCTCTGACCTCTGACTTCTGACCTCTGCTTTATGCCTGACAAAAACGATCGCGTCCAGGAAAATATTGCCGGCGAGTATTACGTCGACTCGACCTGCATCGACTGTGATGTGTGTCGCGACACGGCGCCTGCAAACTTCATGCGATCCGACAAGAACAACTACTCGTTTGTCTATAAGCAACCTGAGTCGGAAGAAGAGAAAACGTTGTGTGAAGAAGCGGTGCTGTGTTGTCCGGTGGAAGCTATCGGGAATGATGGGGAGCAGTAGCGTTTCTTTCTTCAGGATCTAGTTGAAAGAGGAAAGAGATTTCCCATTTCCCATTTCCCATTTCCCATTTGCCATTTGCCATTCGCGAATTCAATTTGGAGGTGCAACCGTCAAATTGCCTTTCGCTCCAGCGGAGCGAGATGTTTATAGCAATGAACGAACCCCAAAAGGATCTCGCTCCGGTAGGAGCGAAACCACACCAGAGCAAGACCGACGAGCTACAAACGGTTGCGCTCCTGGAGCTAAAGACTCAGAAAGGGATGGTCAGGCTATAAACATCTCGCCCCGATGGGGCGAAGGACATTGATTGCATTGCATGAATCGTAACAAAACAGTATTAAAGGACCAACGAGGTAGGACAGGCGCAAGGACAGGGCAGCTTGGTCGTTCTCATAAGTGGCTGATGTAAAGCAAGCTGTTAGTTTGCGGCGGTCCGTTGGTGCTCGAGTTTGAAACTAAATCGAAGAGGAAATATTATGCGTAGAAAATTATTAATAACGTTCGGCGTTTTAGCCCTGCTGACACTTTTCGCTGGTCAGACATTCGCCAAAGAAATTACTGTCCGCGGCAAGCTACAAAGAACAGTTGAAGCCGGTGGCTGGGTGATTGTTGCCGGCAATCAGAAGTACTTGCTTCTCAATGCTCAACGTTACCAAAACGAGCAATGGTTCACCGCTACCGCCGAAGTAGAAGCTGTCGGTGAAGTCAAAAGGGATGTCATGACCACCTACATGGAAGGCACTCCGTTTGACGTGCGCCTGCTGCGCCCTTTAGCAGAAAGCGGTTCCACCGCCGCCATGCAAAGCGATTCAAGATCGCTGACTAGAGTGATGGTGACCGGCAATTCGATCGTTCAGGCGCAGCCCGACACGGCAATACTGAATATTTCTGTCGTGACTCAGGCGCGGGCAGCGCTCGAAGCGCAACAACAGAATGCTAACAAGAGCGATGCGGTTGTGCGCGCGTTGAAGTCAGCGGTGGGCGGCGGCGCCGAAATCAAGACCAGCGGCTACAGTCTGCAACCGCAACGTGTTTACAAAGAGAACCAACCGCCCACTATCAGCGGTTACGAAGCACGTAACAGCGTGACTGTCACACTTGCTGATCTTACAAGAGTCGGCGCAGTGATTGACGCGGCTTCGCAAGCAGGAGCCAACGATGTTGCCGGCATTTCTTTTACGCTACGTAAAGATCGGCCCGCGCGCGATCAGGCACTGGCCGACGCGACCCGTGACGCAGTCAGTAAGGCCCAGGTAATTGCAACGGCGCTGGGCGGTCGGGTCGTGCGGGTTGTGGAAGTTCAGGAAGAAGGCTTTGAACGGCCGCGGCCAATCATGCTGGATTCGCCGCAGCAGATGATGCGCGCTCAGGCGGCAGCACCCACGCCGGTTGAAGTAGGTACGCTGGACATCACGTCGCGCGTGCAGTTGGTCGCGGAAGTGGAAGTCGGGGGGAAATAAACGACACCGCGCGTTTATTTCTCCCGCTCCCCCCTTTTTGAAAAAGTTGCTGACTGGCCGTGCGGATGTTTTCAGGATAATATTCTCGCTGTTCCCCTCTTATTAAGTAGCCCCCAGGAAATTCAAAGAGCTCGCCTCGTTTTCAAGCGGGGCTTTACTCTCTGTGCGAACGCGAGGAGTGAGACCAATCGTAGTGTCTCAGTTTGAACCAAGACTCTGTGCGTCCTTTCTGTTCTCTGTGTCTAGGTGGTGAGCAATCGGTAATAAAGATTCACCGCGGAGGCACAGAGAACACGGAGGACGCACAGAGAAACAGGAACCAAGACACTACCCGCCCCTTTTGCGTCTTTGCACACTTCCCGTATCCTATGAATCATGCGAATTCCTGATCGTGAATTTTCCCTGCTAACCGTCTCTCATCGTGTCCGGCCGTCAGGTCGTCTGTGGAACCCGGCCGCCGACGTGTATCGCACGGCAGATGGTTGGATGGTTAAACTGGACGTTGCCGGCATCTGTTCCGACGAGCTGGAGATCGATTTGGATCAAGCTAGCCTGAGAGTGAGAGGTTGCAGGCGTGACACGGTCTACAAGGAAGGCTTTAGTTATCAGCAAATGGAAATAACTTATAGCCGGTTTGAAAAGACTATCCAGTTTCCCTGTCCGATCGAGGAAGCCTCACTCGCCCACGATTATCGCGACGGGTTTTTAATAATCAATCTGCACTGCAAGTAGGCTTGCGCGTCAGGCGAAAATTTCCAGGATAAGTAACGATGGCAGAAAATGCTGACAACAAAGAATCTGAAATAGTGGCTACCGAGGTCGTGAATCCCTCGCCAAAGCCAGGCGAGCCATTTGAGGTCGCGGTGCTAGCTTTGCAAAACACGACGCTCTTTCCGGAAACGGTTGTGCCTTTGTCGGTAGGACGGCCGCGCTCGGTTGCCGCAGTTGAAGCGGCGCTGAGCACTGAAGAGAAACTGCTCGGCTGCATCACCGTGCGCCCCGACATTACGCTGGGCACTCAGGACGCAAAGGCTGCGGACCTTTACGAGGTCGGTACGCTGGCCATGATCAAACGCATGGAGCGCCTCGGCGACACGGTCCACATCATTGCGCAAGGCACTGACCGCATTAAGGTCATCTCGTGGAAACAAGAAGAGCCCTACCTGCGCGCGATCGTGCAGATTCTTCCCGCGGTGCAAACGAAGGACACCGAAGAGGTAGAAGCCACCAAGCGAAATGTGCAGTCAATGGTCCAGCAGGCGCTGGCATTGTTGCCGGGAATTCCGCCTGAAGTTCGCGTTGCAATTCTCGGTTCGGTAGAGCCGGTGCGGCTTGCTTATTTTCTCGGCTCGATTCTGAACCTGGGCGTCGAGCAGGAACAGAAAATGCTCGAAGCCGATACTGCTGACGGGCTGTTGCGACTGGCTCATGGTTACCTGGCGCGCGAGCTGGAAATCATTCAACTGCGCTCGAAAATTGCCTCCGAGGCACAATCTGAAATGGACAAAGCACAGCGCGATTACGTTTTGCGCCAGCAGATGAAGGCTATCCAGAAAGAACTGGGCGAAGATGAAAGTGGCGAACAAGCCGAAGCCGAGATGCTGCGCGAGCGCCTGGCAAAGGCCGATTTGCCGGATGAAGTAAGAACGGAAGCGGAACGCGAGTTGAAGCGCCTGGAAAAACTTCCCGCCGCCGCGCCCGACTATCATGTGATTCGCACCTATCTGGATTATGTCTTGGAATTGCCGTGGCGAAAGTCTTCGGAAGACAAGCTCGATCTAAAAGAGGCGCGGAGAATTCTCGACGAAGACCATTACGGCCTGGAAGACGTGAAGGAACGCATTCTCGAGTTTCTGGCGGTTATTAAACTCAGGCCGGACACCAAGAGTCCGATTCTTTGCTTTGTTGGACCACCGGGAGTCGGCAAAACCTCGCTGGGCCGATCGATTGCGCGCGCGCTGGGCCGGCAGTTTGAGCGAATGTCACTGGGCGGCATGCGCGACGAAGCCGAGCTGCGCGGCCATCGACGCACGTACATTGGTTCAATGCCCGGCCGGATCATTCAGTCGCTGCGTCGCGCGGGCGTGAACAATCCCGTGCTGATGCTGGATGAAATAGATAAGCTGGGTAACGACTATCGTGGCGATCCATCGTCGGCGTTGCTCGAGATTCTTGATCCGCAACAAAATAATTCGTTTCGCGATCACTACCTGGACCTGCCGTTTGATCTGTCGCGCGTTTTCTTTATCGCAACCGCCAATCAGCTTGGACCAATTCCGGCGCCGCTGCGGGACCGCATGGAAGTTATTGGCATCCCCGGTTACAGCGACATGGAGAAGCTGCAGATCGCCAAGCGGTATTTGATTCCGCGGCAAACCGAGGAGAACGGTCTAAAGCCCGGCCAATTAACAATCACCGATGCAGCAGTTGAGTTAATCGCCACGCGCTACACGCGCGAAGCCGGTGTTCGTCAAATCGAACGAACGATCGGCAGCATCGCGCGCAAGGTGGCGCTGAAGATTGCCCAGGGCGAAGCTGAAACAGTCAACGTTGATGCGGCGGACCTTCATGATTATCTCGGCGCTCCCCGATTTTATCCCGAGCAGGCGCGCAAAGAATTGCCGGCCGGCGTGGCCACCGGCATGGCCTGGACCGAGATGGGCGGTGAAGTGCTGTTCATCGAGGCGACCCTGCTTCCGGGCGGTCGAGGTTTAACTATTACCGGGCAACTTGGTGAAGTCATGCAGGAATCCGCGCGCGCGGCCCAGTCTTATCTGTGGTCACACGCGAACGAGTTTGGCATCAATCCGGATATGTTCCAGGACTATGGCGTGCATCTGCATGTACCAGCCGGCGCGATTCCCAAGGATGGACCCAGCGCGGGAGTTACGATTACCGCCGCGCTGGCTTCGCTCTATACCGGCCGGCGCGTGCGTCCGGATACAGCAATGACGGGTGAGATAACCCTTTCCGGTTTGGTCTTTCCGGTTGGCGGTTTAAAAGAAAAGATACTCGCGGCACATCGCGCGGGCATTCGCCGCATCCTGCTGCCGGCACGCAACGAAGCGGACATTGAAGACTTGCCCGACGACGCGCGCAAGGAATTGCAAATCGTTTTTGTCTCGCGAATTAGTGAAGTGATCGACGCCGCGCTTGAAGTGCTGGTGGCAAACCCGCCACCGCCACTCCCGCCCGGCACCGGCAGCCAACGTGATGCAGGCAGCCGGCCAACCGAGCCCACGCTGGAACCAATAGCGGTGCGTGAAGCTTAAGCGAATTCAGCAGCGCAACAAAAAGGGCGGGTAATCCCGCCCTTTTGTTTAGCACTCTTCAGGTTGCCGTCAGAGGCCAAACCGGTGACGATACTCTCCGGAAGTAATGAAGGCCTTAACCATCTCTGCCTGCTCAAAGTTGCCATTAAACTGGTTAAGTTTATTCAACCAGAACTGTTGGCCCGTTGCGTCCGGATCGCGACGAAGATATCCGAAGTATTCCATCACCACGAAAGACTGATTGAAAACTGCCTGCTTGAAAGCAGCGGCCGAGATCACGTCCTTCAAAACTTCGGGACGCTTTTCGCGCTTGTCGTAGATCAGATTGTATTTCTCAACCAACCGGTTGCGCTCACTGCTTAAATCTACGCCGCTACTCTGCTTCACGCTTTGCAGCAAGCTATCTACGAAGGATTCCGGACTGCTGGTCGTTCCGAACTTACTCAAAAACTCCGGTCGTTCGACAAACTGTTCCACATACCTTTCTCGAGTACCCTCCAGCGTTTCGCCAGAGATTATCTGTTGGCGATCCTGGGAGAATTCCGCGTAAGACAGTTGCCTGCCGAACGCAGCTTCGTAGAGCCGGTAGATGTAAGAGCCGGTTTCCTGGAACTCAATTGAGAGAAAGAACGCTGCGGAAACGTTAATGGTGCGGCGCTCGGTGCACGAATGGTCATTGCCACACTCGATAATCTGATTGCTCCAGAAATTGTAGCCTTCATTATCCGGTTCCCGATTGAGAAAATCGAGATAGTGTTGCCTGACAAAGTAGTCAGGTGAGTCAACGACGCTGCCCACCACGATCGCATCGCGCGCAGCCGTGAACGTCGCGTCGGTGACGTTACCGACCGCCGAAAAAGATCGTTGCGCGGGACTGAAGCGAAATGTCGTCAACGAAGGCAAAACTGTATAGAACCCGCCGGCATTCAGGTTCCGAAAGCTGTAGTTACCCTGGCTGTCGGTGATCGTCTTCGCAAAACCCGAGCCGTTAAGCTCCATGGCAACTCCGCCTAGCGGCTGACCATCGGGCGTTAAGACCTGGCCGCTGATAGCAGTGGACGCGGCGGTAGGCGCGTTGTAGGTAATGTTATTGACTACGAGGTTGTCTACAAGCAAACCGCAGTTGACATCCGTCGGCCTCACGTCCGTGCAGATGCCGCCGGAGTCCTGCGCAAACTCGAAACGCAGTTGGGCTGTGCTGCCGCCCATTCCCGGGAACATCATGTGCACGTGTAGGACGCCGGTGTTATTGCCCGGCACCACACTGGAATCGCCCGCCCAGGCAGACATGTCCTCAAAGTAAGACGTGCTGCTGTTGCGCGGGAAGTGCTTGGGGTAATGAAGGATGTTTCCGGTCTGTTGGATATCTGCGAAAGTCTCGGTCAGCACTGAGCGTAAGGTTCTGCCCGCTGTCTGATCGGTGATTCTCAACAAAACGCCATCGTAAGCCTGATAGACAAAACTCGGATCGTCTTCCGTATCGTAAGTGATATCAAAGTCTACTTCCACGAAAGTTGAAGCCGCCGGAACAACGAAAAGTGGCGAGAACGCGCGTTCAAAACGCGTCGGATTGCCCGTCCCCCCCACGCCGTCGTTTGCGTTAGCATGGAAAAGGCCCTGCGAAACTATGGAGTTATCTTTTGGTTTGTGGTTGTCTGTCTTCCACGGAACTGTGTTTGCTCCACCTGCGTGCGAAGCAGTCCAGCCAGCCGGTAGGGCCGGGGCCACGGCGCCGTCGAAATTCTCGGTCAGCAAAGCCGTCCTGACGGCGACTCTGCCAGAGTTTGCACTGAATAACAGAGTTCTGTTTCCCTGCGCGGTAGTGACGTTCAGACTGAAATCAATCTTGGTGCCATAGACGAAGCCGCCCGAGAACTGCAGGACGTAGGTGGTAGTGTTGTTAGCCGTCGCGCCGGAAGCAATATTAGGATAAGCGCTACTTCCAGTTGTGACTGACACGTTGGGCGTGCTGGTGGTCAACGTGGCGTTGATACCGGTATAAGTCACTGGAGCATCCAGGGGATTAGTTGTGATATTGGTTAAGGGAATCGTGACCTCGGCCGTAAAACCCGACTTCGAAACCATGGTGACTCCGCTAGGTAACGGATTGCGAATTTCCAGGCCAGCCCGGGCGGGGGTTTCACTCGTCTTCTTGAAGAAAGCATCCAGAGCGGGGAAGGTCCCTGCCGGTTGTCCATCTGGGAAGAGAACGACATTGGGACAGTAGGCGAAAGTTGAGTAGAGAGTCCCGCCCTGGGCCACGCCCGCGTTGTAATCACCCAGGTTCGGCTGCCCGGTGTCGTTGCCGTAACCCGCGTGAAAAGGACGGTCTGACAATGAAATCTGATTGGACCAGCTCACGCCGCCGTTATCCGAATAAACAGCACTCGTCTCCATTGCGTCACCGCTGTCGGCCACACCCTGATCGTAATAGAAGACCCAGATGCGCCCGGTGCTGGAATCTACGGTGACGACCGGAAACCACTGCGGTCGGTCCAGACCTGCTCGCGCATTCAATCGCACCGGTGCGGTAAAATTCAAGCCGCCGTCAATGCTTTTCTGGAAGACTGTATCCGCGCCGTCGTTAAGAGTGTTGTCGGCGTACACGATATAGATATTGCCCTGATTGGCTCCCGTTGAACGGTCCACATCCATCCAGGGAAAGTCGTGTGAGCGGTCGTTCCCCAGAACGTAGTCCATGACCTTAAATGTCGCTGCCGTCAAGGCAACTGCCGGACTGAAGCTCACGCCGTTGTCGGTTGAGCGAGCGAAGAACTCCTGCGCCGCGAGGCCGGTAGTCTGGCTCTGGTAAGTCACATAAACGTTCGGGCTGCCGTTTCCGGCAAAGCGCGGGATGATTCCCTGGCCGGGTATCGTGCCAGCCAGGTTAACATTCTGACGCGCGGACCAGGTGGGCACAGCCGCCGTCGCGATGTCGTCTGAAAAAGTCGTGAACATCTGCTTTCCGAAAGTTGGAGCAAAGGTGGTGGACGTAAAGTTGGACCACGCAACCATGAGCCGGCCAGTGTCCGGGTCAACGTCTATTAACTCTTTGTCCGCAGCGTCACGCGCGTTATTGCCGCTGAACGCGCCGTTAGGATTGGTGGCCGGCGTAACCTCGAAGGGCCCGGTCCAGGTGTCACCGAAATCCGTTGAGCGATGGATGCACAGAGTCTGTACTGTCCCGGTGCCCGTCGGTCCGGCAATCGTGTGTACTTCGATCGAGGCGTAAACGAAGACACCGCCGTTGGGCGTTTGCGCCGTCACCGCGGTAGGAATCCACTTGATGTCCGGATCGCCGAAAATCTGCGGGTAGAGGGTCGCGCCGATGTTCTGATTGGCGGGCGATGGCATCACACCCGTGACCGTAAAATTCACGCCGCCATCATGGGAGGTGGCAAATCCGGAGAGCTTGTTAGGATTGGTCGAAAAGCCCTGAGCCTCGTTAAATCCGATGACCACGTTCAGCCCGGAAGGATCAACCGCGATTCCCATCTCTGACTGTTTATCATTGAGACCTACGCCACCTTCGTGTTCGCAATCGATGTCGTCGCTAAGACAGCCGCCGCCGTTCTTGCCGTTGATACCTTTGCCGCCCTTGCCAACGTGCTCACGAAGAAACGCTTGCAAATAAGCGATACGGCCCATCGAAGACATCTCGCTGACGTTGTCCGGATACGTCGCAGCTTCCTCTCGTCCCTTGCCCATACGTTCCGAATAAGCGGGATTAGGTTTACTTTGCAGGCTCGCATTACCGGCGTTCACACTCTTGTGGGTCGCGCGTGATATCGGGAGCTTTGTAGTCATTTCGCTGAGACTCACAGCCGGACCTGGAGAGAACCAATTACCACGCTTGGCTTGAGTTACAATGACGGCTGGGACTAAGGCTGCTGCTATCATGATTAGTACGAGACGAGCTGATCTTTTCATAAATCTCCGGGTGGCTGACGTTAGTGCAGCTTTGTGATCGAGTCGTTTATTTTAGGGTTAATCCGGAGGGAAGAACTGCTGCCTTGAATTACCCGCTGGCTGATGTGACTTTGCGAAACTGGAACTCCGCAGGGCTGAAACCAAGAAGTAGGAACTTTATCTCTAACGCTAGACCCTGTCAATAATCCGTAGAATACTTTCATGCTTAGGCAGCAGCGTGGGCTGCACCCGGCATCGAACCTGGGACCGCACTTGCAATGTTTGGGAGAAATAGGGTGCCACCGCAATGCGCCAATTGTCGTCAAGGTAATAGAAGGGTTAGGCGATGATCAATTTTGTGACCCTGGTGTTGAGCATTGCTTTGAGTGTGAACGCTTATGCCGGTTTCAGTAAGGCCGGATCTCTGCGGCCTCGCTTGCCAACCACACTCAGCGCGAAATCAGCGCCTGTTCATCTTAGAAAATGCCGCAAAAGATCCCTTAGCAGACGAGCTTTCGAACGGTGTATGAAGGGTCGTCCACAATCGACCAAACCGTCAACAAGCAATCAACCTTCTGACATCCAGCCTCCGCTGCAGGAAGACGGCCCGGGGATATATCATCCATCACCAACGCCTGCTCCGCGTTTTGATCCCGTGTATCCCAAGGTGCGCAAGAAACCCTTACCGGACTTGTAAGCAGTATTGCTGCCGCGCCGCTTCGGATGCGCGGTGGGCGGCGGGCAGCGACAATTAGTGAATTACTGGCAAGTTAGGGTGCAACCCGGCGCCGGCGTGGTGCACGCACAAACACCTGAACTGCATTGTGCGGCTGAGACACAGGGTGTTCCCGGCGGAAATTGCGTAGCGGCTTGCGCGGGTGTAGGCGCCAAAATAGTCGTGACGAGGGGGACCGCGATGACGGCGCCCAGACCGAGGGCGCGCACCATCTGGCGGCGATTCATAGCACCAATAATAAAGGCAGGCATTTCAGTTTCTTTTTCCAGCAGGTTGTCTTTTGCAAATTGCTGGATCGCAAATAAGACGAGCTTTTGGTCGCAGGGCGCACCCAATTCCCGTGATAGGGAACTGCAGGCGGCCGCTACGGTCGTCACGCCATCACAATGATTCCAAACCTTAGCGGCGGTTTCGTTCAAACAATGCGCTTTATTGCGCTCGAGGTCGTAAATCAATACTTCTCCCTCGGCTTCTTTGACAATAAGCCCGCTTCTTCGCGCCTGCGGCATCTTCTGCATTTCTTGCTCCTTTATCCCAACCAAAAGTTTTGACTTGCGTGGCGTGTTCTAACTTTCCAATCACATAGCTTCAGATAGCAGTGAGCGCCGCCTAAAGCCCGCCGCCGACCTGAGTTTTCCCTGAAAGTTTGAGGAAAATCTTGTCTGACTATTGATTGAGCGCCCTCTGACCGATATTGAGCGTTGCTGACAATATCGCCGACCGCCATAACTAGTCAATAGCCAACTTCCTCGATGTAAAGAACCCTTACTTAACGGGCAAATCGTTGCCGGTATTCCCTCGAGACGATGAACGCCTTGACCATTTCCGCACGTTCAAAGTTACCGTCAAACTGGTTCAGTTTGTTGAGCCAGAATTGATAGCCGTCTTCGTCCGGGTCACGTCGCAGATAACCAAAGTATTCCATCATCACAAACATTTCATTGCGCTTGGCGTTGATGAATCGCTGGTCGCCCGCGATCTGTCCCAACACGCCGGCGCGCGTCTGCGTGCCGCTGTTCAAGTTATTAACCAGCGCGTCGCGTTGAGTCTGCGTCCAGATAATGCGTGTGTTCGTCAGCAACTGATTGACGTATTGATTGTTGCTCAAATTTCCGTAAACACTCTGGAAGCCCGGCCGCGCGACAAACGCATCCAGGAACGCCTGCTTGTTTGTCGCCAACTGCTGCGACCAATCGCCGCGCCCGACAATTACGTTCTGTCCGATCGTCGCTGCGTCCGGCTCAAACTCCGCATACCGCGGCGCGCGAGCAAAACTGATGCGATAGAGTCCGTCAACCAACCCACCCGTCTCCTGAAATTCAATCGACAGGAAGTAAGCGGCCGACACGTTGATGCGTTTCGCCTCTACACAATTCGCATTGCTGCCGCACGACGAAATTTCATTGCTCCAGAAGTTAAAGCCCGCATCGTCGGACTCGCGCCCGAGGAAGTCGAGATAATGTTGACGCACGAAGTAGTCAGGCGAGTCGATTGCATTGCCGATGATGACTGCATCACGCGTGGCCGTAAACAGCGCATCAGTCTTGTTGCCGGTTAATGAGAACGACCGCTCGCTGGGTGAAAAATGATAGTTCATCAGCGAGGGACTGATACTGTAGAAGTTATTTGTATCAACATTGGGGAAGCGATAGTTACCCTGACTGTCGGTGATGGTGCGCATCGACTTGTTACCGGTCATAGTCATTGTTACACCAGCCAATGGTAACCCATCGATCGTTGAAATTTGTCCGCTGATCGTTGCCGGGGCTGCAGTGGGGCCTGACGGCTCAGCGAGTGACCAGTCTGAGAACGAACTGACACCTGTAATGGTAGCTTGATTAGCGGCCGCGTTGACCGAACCACCGGGCGCAGTGAATGAGCCGCTGTATTTGAAGATGATGAAGTTGTTCTCGTTCGCGGTCACCGGAATATCAGTTGGATCGAGATAGTTAAAGGTCAGATCTGCGGTCACACCGGTTGCATTGAGTGTCCAGTACCGTTGTAACGCCTTGGAGGGTACCAGCATATTTGGCTGCGGGCCCTGGACGGCCTTAACAGTGAAGTCGGTTGGCAAGGTTCCGGCAGTGACGTTGACTGTTACCGGCGAGAATCCGTTGGCCGTTCCGACTTCAAAGACTTTGCTGGCCGCCGCTGTGTAGTTCTTGCGGAAGTTGCCGTCGATATAGCCGTTGGTGCGTACCACCGTGCCGGCGCCGCCGATTATAAATGTGTTAGCGCCCGTGATCACACGACCGTTGGTTAGGTTCGTGGTGCCGGTGACGGTTAGATCGCCGCCCGCCATCGTTAGCGCGTGCGTACCATCATTGTCATCGTATGTGAACGTAGTTAACGAGCGGCTTGGGTTAACCTCGGGCCCCATGGTCCTGGTTAGCGTCGTCCGCAAGTAAGCAATGACCTGGCCGCCGGTGCCGAGATTGAAAGTCGGGGCCACGTCGAACGTGCCCGCCGCGGTCGGTGTTGTGGTATTGCCTATCTGGACTGTTCCGGTAGTTGCACCGCCGCTACCCAACGTGAGCTTGTTCGCATTAGTGAAGCTGCCGTTGAAGAGCCTGATAATGTTGGTCACAGCCTGGTTCGTTGTCGTCAGGGTCAGGCCAAGCGGGTTGTCCAACTCGAATGTAGTCATCGGAGCGGTAAACACACCAGTGCCGGACAAAGTCTGAGCAGAACCATTACCCAGATTGTAGTAACGACTGCTGGCACCAGTTGAAGTGAGAGTACCGTTGTTGGTCACGTTGCCAGTCTCAAGAAATATCACGTTGGCCGTATTGAAGGTGGCGCCGGAATTGATGGTAATGTTCTGGCCCACGTTGTTGTAGTTAACCAGCGTTGTATCCATCTGCCCGGTATGCCCCGCGCTGGTGTTGGTTACCACCGTGTTGAGCGGCAGTATTCCGCGCAAAATGAAGGTCTTCGCCGCGCCCGATCCCGCGTTCCCTAACTGCAAAGTTCCGCCCGTGACGCCGGTGACGCCAGCTCCCGCTTGATTGCGATAATCACGGGGACCGCTGGCGCCAGCGTTTGGAATCTGAAGCACGATGGTGCCGCCGCTTATGCCGACGACAGAACTAAGAGACGTACCCAGATCGAAACAAGCCAAAGTGGTTGAGCTCGTACCAATGGTGCAGGCAGTTATTGTCCCACCGGATTGAGTATAATTAATCGCATTGCCGGCGGCGCCAACGCCGAATCTCCCTGTCGCATTGACCGCGCCACCCTCCACTATGGTAGTGCTGCCGGCGCTTAAGCCCATCGAATTGCCGGTACCCGTGCCGATATTGAAAGTTCCTTGTGAAACTCTAAGCAGGCCGCTTTGCGTCGGCGAGCCGCCCTGCCCAATGACTGTAAAGTTTGGATTGTTCAGCCAGAAACCCGTAGTTGCGCCGATGGTGTAGCCGGCGGGAGTAAACATCAGACTGGTGAATGAGAAACTGCCGGACACCTTCAGCGTTCCGTTCGTCAGCGTCAGGAAAACCGGCACACTCGCATTAAGGCTTTGCACTGTGAAATTTGTCGGATTCAATTCGAGAATATTGGCGAACGATGTGCCCTTGTTAATTGTCAACGTTCTGATGTCGGTAGTGCCGCCCGTACCCCCGAACGTGTTGTTGGTCGCGCCAGTAAAAGTGATGCCCGCGCCAGCAGTGTTGCCGTTGGTGCTGAAATCCAGTGTGCCGTTGTTGGTCAGATTGCCGGCTAGGGACAGGGTGTGACCGGTTTGCGTACCGGTCGTCGCGCTCTGGAAAGTTCCGCCACTGTCGATCGTCACATCGCCAGTCGTCGTCAGTGAACGCGCAGTCGTAGTCTCAAACTGCAGAATGCCGGTATTGTTAATAGTCAAGTTGAACGCAACCGCCGCGGTGTCAATCGTTAAGGTGCAACCGGATGCAACGACAACGTTATCGCCAGAGGTCGGCAGGACACCGCCAACCCACGTTGCAGGTGAACTCCAATTACCGCCCGCGCCGTTGCAAGAGATTGTCGCCGGCGCAAGTGTCGCTTGGGATCCAGTCAATTGCCCGCTGAGCGCGCCTTTAGTGGCGGCGTATACCTTCCAGAAATAAGTTGTGTTCGGCGTGAGTCCGCCGACTGCCTGCGAAGTCGCATTCGCCGCCGTGAGCGCCGCAAAGGAAAAATTAATGTTGTCGGTCGAGCGATAGATTATGTAACTGTCTTCGTTCGACGCGATATCGTTCCAGTTCAGAGTCATAGCGAACTGCGTCACGCCGGTGAACGTCAGGTTGGTTGGGGTGGCCGGCACAGTCGGCACGGATGCCGCCGCCACGCAGGATGGGAAGACAAACGAGCCGATGCGCGTGCTCCAGATTGGCGATGTGGTTGCTCCGTTGGTCTGACTGGTTAAATATTCCGAGGTGAACCAGAAGGTGCAGGAGTCAGTAGGGTCAACACTCAGCGAACTGTAATCGCCCCAGCGATGACACGGAGCGCCGCCGCAGTTGCCGGTTTGTGAGCCACTGCCCGCGATGAGTTGTGTTTCGCTTTGCGGTAATTGGTTCAAAGGGTCGCCAACCAGACGACCTGAGTAGGCTATGCTGGGAAAATTCGGGCTCGTGCCGTTCGAGGTGCTATAGGCAAGCGCAACGTTACCATCCTTATCGGCAGCGATGCTGGGCATCCAACGATAAAGCGTGGTATCCGGCGCATAGATCTGTTCCTGCACAGGCGCAGCGGCAATCACTCCCCCCGTAACATTGATTTGGGCCCACTGCGGTTTGTCACTTGTGTCTGGACCGACGGTCGTGCGACCTGTGTGAGTAACCCACAATGATTCAACACCGCCTACATTGCGATATTGACTCTTCTGCATGATGCGGTCGCTCAGACTGTCGAGCAAATTCGCGGTGTTCGGCTGCGGCACGTCGGTTCCGGCAGCTGTGTAACTCGTTTGACTAACTGTCGTTGCTGCACTGAGTGTGCCGGTGCCGCCGCAGTTCGTTCCCGGTGTAAAAGTCCGTACCCGGTAATTAAACGCGGTCAGCGATTCCTGAACAAAGAGATTGAGTCGGCCAGCGGGTGGCAATCCGGCTGCCGGCGCGCTCAAGTTGCTGGGCATCATCGTGAAGAAGTCACTTGCGCTCGCACTATAGCCCAACGAGGCAGTCAAGGCTGCGCCCGAATACATATCGGCGCGGCTGAAGGATCCGAAGATCCCGCCGGTGTAAGAACCGGCGCTATTAAAGCCGTTCGCTGCATAATAGAGACAGTCAGTCCACACTCCGAAATGTGGATAGTCAGGAAACGTGTTAACCGGAGGCTGGCCAGCCAGTCCCGTATCACCGCGAATCGCATACAGGTTCCAACCGCCGCTGACGGGGTCGGCAGTTCTGGAAGCAGCAATGCATTCATAAAATGGTCCAACAGTCGCGGCGCCCGTAAACGCGAAGTTAGTAAGGATCCAGCGATCGGCGAGCGAGTCGTAGAGCACAACCGGGTCGCCGCCACTATTGGTATCGCAGATGGTGCCGGTCGGCCCGGCTGCGAACAGTGAATTCTCGGTGAATGATGCGAGCAGGGTGCCCGTCTTATTAAAAATGCCAAAACCCGAGTTGACTGCCTGAATATAGTGATTGGGACCGACATCCCCATTGGTGTCAGGCGGTGTGCCCGCTCCAAGCTGACCGCTGCCATTGGTGGCCAGGTCGAGGCGACTCACGCCCGGAAAGTTTTGCGCCGGATTGGGCATCGGCGCCAGTGGAATATTGGGGTGAACCTGTTCCGGGTTTTGCGAGTTTGGCAAGAATTTTTTTGCGGAAAGCGGGCCTTCGAATTCCGGGCCTTCGCGTTCCGGTTGCGGCACTTGCGGCAGGCTGCGCACGTCGCCCCTGAAAACTGCGGGCGCTATTTTCGGAATTTCATAAGAGAAACTTTCGCCCACTTCCGCAGTAGTTTGCCCGCCAGGTGCAGCTGCTGCAATTTCGAGCGCATGGGCTTTGCGTTCACGACTATCTTCATCAACAAAAAGCTTTTTCTCGATTTCCGCTCTGACGCGTTCCGCCGTTTTGGGTGCCGCGTCGCGTCTGGCCCGACTATTGGAAGCCATCCACGCGCTGACCGTAAAAACCATGACACCGACGGCAACCACGCTGATTACCAACCATCGAGCAATACTCGAGTTCCGGAAGCGGGGGCGACTTTTTCTCATTGATTCTCCTGAAGAGCTCCGCCTTGCTGCATCTATGCATTTGCAAGTTAGACCTAGACGTTTGAACGGTCGTTCGCATCACGAAAGAGCCTGGCAAATGAACGGTAAACTCTGCCGCTCGCGTTGCTTTAACGTCTATGAACTTATGACGAATAGCCTCATCAAGCGGCTTGGGGCGATGTTCATCGCCGAAGCTCATTGAGTGGGCTTGGAAGGTAACCTATGTGCTGTATTGATTGGCTGCAAACGATAGCGGAGACAATAACGCTCACAGCCCACGCTAGTCAATAGTTAAACCCGCTGCCGAAAACAAACTCGCGCGGGTGGTTATGAAATCAGGACACCGGTCTATTCATCTTGAAAATCGATCGCGGTACTCGGCGGAAACGATGAAGGCCTTGACCATCTCTGCCTGCACAAAGTTGCCATTGAACTGATTCAACTTGTTCAGCCAGAATTCATAACCAGCCGCATCCGGATCTCTTCTCAAGTACCCAAAGTATTCCATTATCACGAACATCTGGTTCTGCTTGGCAGTTACAAAGCGCTGGTCCCCGGCTATCTTTCCCAGCACCGCG
>JANMKA010000081.1:0-6770 GCA_031371765.1 Blastocatellia bacterium | reverse complement strand
CACCAAACTCGGTGCGATCGAGTCGAGCGGGCTGGCCGACGCGACGTCCGAATGGTCCGCCCACCTGTCGTGGTGGCTGCACGGCACCAACGGCCGGCTGCACGTCGAGATCAGTCTCACGCCGGAAGTCCGCTCTCGCGTGCAATCGTTGAGCGTCGGCTTCATCCCCCATCCGTCGGAGGCCCTTGCATCGGTGGCGACAGCGATCGTCGCCGCGCTCTCGGCGACGCCGGTCGAGTGGCCTGCATCCGTTCCCCGCGCCGACGACCTCGACACCAATGCGCTGGTCTCCTGGGCGACCTGGCGCAACAGCGGGGGAGCTGATAGTCTCGCTCTCGACCCCGTGCCGAATTCGGCGGAATCCCCGCACAGCGCCGTCTTCACCCTGCGCTCGGACGCCACCGAAGACGAGTGGTGTGACAGCGCTGACGCGGCTTGGGGGGCGCGGCGGCCAGGCGAAAGTTAAAGCAAGCGACTTTCTGCTTTTCAATCAGCAGTTGGCGGCACTATTCAAGGCCGGCATCCCAATTCTTCAGGCTATCTCCATGCTCCGCAAGCGCGCAGCATCGACGCGCCTGCGCGCGGTGCTCGGCGATGTTGAGGAACAAATTCGCGGCGGCGCGGCGTTGTCTCAGGCGTTTGCGTCGCAGGGCAGCATCTTTCCCAGAATCTACACGGCATCGATTCTTGCTGGTGAACGATCCGGGGCGCTGGATGAAGTGCTGACCCGTTACGTCACTTACATGCGCCGCAATGTTGGGCTGCGCCGCAAGATTCGCGGCGCGCTGGCCTACCCACTTTTTTTGTTGGTTGCGTCCGGCGGTATGGTTACGTTTCTGGCGACTTACGTTGTGCCGCGCATGTCGGATCTGTTTGCCGGCTTTGGCACCGAGCTGCCGACGGTTACGCAGATTGTGTTGGGCTTTTCAAAACTGCTTGCGGGTAACATTATTTGGTTTGGACCGCTAGTCGTCATCAGCGCGATCCTTTTTTTTCTTTGGTCGCGCACCGAGCCTGGTCGTTTCTCAATCGATAGCTTCCTCTTAAAGATTCCGTTGGCCGGCAACTTAATAGTGCAGTTGTCGGTGGCCCAGGTGACACGCTCGCTGGCGACTTTGCTCGCAGGCGGCATCACGCTGGTTGAGTCGTGGGAGATCGCCGCCGAGTCGATCACGAACCGCGCGCTGCGCCGTCGCAGTTCCGCCATCCTGCCGATGATTCGCGAAGGGCGCTCATTTACAGAGAGCTTGGAATCGGCCGACTGGATGCCGTTGCTGGCCATAGACATGGTTGGAATTGGCGAGCGTTCGGGCAGTCTGCGCGAGATGTTGGACGAAGTTGCAGTCTTTTATGATGCCGAGTCGGAAGTCAGACTTGAGCAGTTGACGACCACGCTTGAGCCTGCGATTCTGTTGGTCATGGGCGGGATTGTTGTGACCATTTTGTTGGCCATTTACCTGCCCATTATCCAGTCGATTTCCAGTGGCGCGGGCGCCGCCGGCCACCATTAAATTGCACCGCTCCCGTTTCACCAAGCATTAGTTTCTTATGAAGCAAATTACTGAAGATCCTCCGGTTACTCCGCACCCAACCGTAGGCCACAACCTGACAAAGGGCGGCGATACTCACGAACCGCCGGAAGTGCGCGCCGCGAAAGAGATCGCCATTCGCTATCGGTTGCCGTTTGTCGACCTGTTACCGGCGGAAGAAGAGTCGCCGATCGATTACACGATCTTCAACGAGATTCCAGTTGACTTGATGGTGCGCTACCAATTTCTGCCTTTGCGGAAGGACGAAAAAGGTTTGCACGTGGCGTTGGCGGATCCGACCGACCTCGAGCGCATCGACGAAATCGCGGGCGCCTTGCGTGCCCGGATCGTTCCGTACGTGGCAACTGCCGGCAGCATTGAACTGATCCTGCGTCGTGGCGACGCGACGCAGCGCGTTTTGCAGGAAGCGGCGTCGGGCTTTCGTATTTCTTTGGTTAGAGAAACAGAGCAAGGCGAAGAAGTACTAGATTTGGATCGGCTGGCGACGGATTCCGAGATGTCGCCAATCATCAAGCTGGTCGACACCATAATTTACAACGCCATGGAGTCGCGCGCTTCCGACATTCACATCGAAACACGCGACACCGAAGTGCAGGTCAAATACCGCATTGACGGCGCGCTTTACGCCAAAGTTGATCCGATTGATCTCGCCTATCATCAAACGCTGATCTCGCGCATCAAGGTCATGTCGGAACTGGACATTGCCGAACGCCGCGTGCCGCAGGACGGGCGCTTCCGCGTGCGTTACAAAGGCCGCAACGTCGACTTCCGCGTCTCAATCATGCCGACGATTCATGGCGAGGACGCGGTCATTCGTATTCTGGATAAGGAACAGATTAACGAAGAGTTTAAGAACCTCAATCTCGACGTAGTTGGATTTGCGGAGGAGGACCTGAGAAAGTTTCGCCATTACATTGCCGAGCCCTACGGCATGGTCCTGGTTACTGGTCCAACCGGTTCCGGCAAAACTACAACTCTCTACGCGGCGCTGAACGAGATTCGCAACGAAGAAGACAAGATCGTTACCATCGAGGATCCGGTCGAGTACCAGTTACATGGCATCACCCAGATTCCGGTGAACGAGAAAAAGGGACTGACATTTGATCGTGGTTTGCGTTCCATCCTGCGTCACGATCCGGACAAGATAATGGTCGGCGAAATTCGCGACACTGAGACTGCGCAGATCGCCATTCAGTCAGCGCTGACCGGCCATCTGGTTTTTACCACCGTGCACGCCAACAACGTCATCGATGTGATCGGGCGCTTCCTCAACATGGGCGTTGAGCCTTACAACTTTGTGTCGTCGTTGAACTGCGTGTTGGCCCAGCGCTTGATTCGCATGTTGTGCCCGTATTGCAAGCGGCAGTACAAGGCTAAGGATGAAGAACTGATTGAGTCGGGACTTAGGCCCGAGGATCATCGCGAGACCCCATTCTTTATGGTCGTCGGTTGCGATGCCTGTAATCACACCGGCTATCGCGGCCGCACAGCTATTCACGAATTGCTGGATCTTTCTGATAATATTCGCGAAATGATTGTGGAGCGCCGGCCTGGTTCCGAAGTGCGGCGGGCAGCCGAGGCTGAAGGCCTGACCAGCCTGCGCGAATCGGCGCTGAAAAAGGTATTCGCCGGTGTTTCCACGCTGCACGAGATAAATCGCGTCACGTTCGTCGAGGAATACAGGGCCGACTAATCGGTCCCTGGTGTTTCAAACATTGGACCAAGTTACGGCCGCTTTAAGGAACTGAAGTTTTCGGCCTGCGTGTAAGAAAACGAGCCCGGCAGTTGCATCCTGGCTTTCCGAGCGGCATTATTAGCCCACGTTCGGACCGCCACCTCCCCTGAAGAGAGATAAAAAATGAGAAAAAATACCCAAGGTCGCGTCCTGGTTTCACTGCTGGTGACCTGTTGCTTGTTGCTCTTGCCGATAACTGCATTGGCCAAAAAGGGCGATCGCAACTTTAAACAGGGCATGACGTTCGAGAAAGCTCAACAGTGGGAAAAGGCTGCCCAGGAGTTTACGCTGGCGGTCGCTGCCGACCCCTCGAATCTGGAGTATCAACTTCATTTTCGACGGGCGAGTTTCAATGCTTCTCAATCGTTCATGCAGCAGGGGCGTGCGCTATCGGAGCAACGTGATTTCGTCGGGGCGTACAACGCTTTCCGGCAAGCCTATGGGTACGACGCGGTAAACCAACTCGCTGTGTCCGAGATGGATCGGATGCTACAGCTCCAGGCGATAAAAGAAGGCACGAACAACAGCGCCGGAACGCGCCCCGGAGAACCCGCGGACGCAACTCAAGTGGTTGCGGCTACGGACGCGCCGCAGCCTTCCACGCGCACCGAGCAGTTGCGCGTCATCAGTTATAGCGGCGACCTGAAGGCCTTCATTCGCAGTCTTGCTGAACAGCTTAACCTCAACGTCATTTTCGACCGGCAGTCGTTTGTGCAACCGCGGCAGATCGACATCAATCTGCGCGACGTCAGCACTTCGCAGGCGCTTGATTACGTTTTTCTTCAGGAAGGATTGTTTTTTCAGAAGTTGAGTCGTCGCACAATCGTCGTGGCTGATCAGACGCGGCGGCCTCAGTATCAACAACTCGTATTGCGCACCTTTTATCTGGCCAACAGCGATCCGGAAAAAGTAAAAGGTTTGGTCCAACAGGCCATCCCGCCGTCGGTCGGCCGGCCCCAAACGATCGTTGTTTCAGATCCGGCGACTAACAGCTTGACGGTTCGCGATACGGCTGAAAACGTCCGCCTGATCGGCGAGCTGATCCAAAGCATCGACAAGGATCGCGCTGAAGTCGTGATGGATGTGAACATCTATGAGGTCTCGAACAGCGATCTACTGCAGTTTGGCAATCAACTGGGTTCGGCGTCGGCAGACAGCAAGCCTTCGCTTCTAGGTTCACCGGGTCTGGCCTGGCTCAGTAACAACGCCGCCCGAAACGGAAACAGTGCCGGCGTGAATCTGGCCGGTATCATTGGCGGTGCGCCCACTGCCGCTGCGGCGGCGCTGCTGATTCCGCCCTCAACGTTTACTGCGTTTCAAAGCAAGGGAACTACGAGGCTGATCGCGTCCACCCAAGTGCACGCTTTCAACGGCGAGGAATCGACCGCCCGCATTGGCCAACGCGTTCCGGTGCAAACGGCGCAGGCTTATCCTTTCGGAATTCAAACCGGAACTTCGAATAGCAACAATGGCTTCCCCAGCGGCGGCTTTCCGGTAATCAACTATGAGCCGACTGGTTTGACGCTAAAGTTTACGCCCCAGGTTTTCCCCAATCAGGACGTTCAGGTGAAGATGTCGATTGAATCCAAGGATGTGCTGGGGGCAAGCGGCCTGACACCAACATTCACGGAACGAACTATTACCGGGACCGCGCGCGTGCAAAATAATCGCACCATGATGCTGGCAAGCGTCGCTCAAGATACGCAAAGCAATGGGCGCGCCGGGCTGCCGTTGTTAGGTTTAATTCCGGTACTGGGCCGTCTTTTTACCTCGCCGACGCGTGAGAACCGTCGCATAGACATCGTGATTGCGGTCACGCCGCGGGTGTTGCGCGCGCCCGCCGTGACGCCGCGGGATGAAGAGATGCGTCCCAGTGGCACACTTCAGTCGCCGACAACCGGCTCGCTTGAGGCCATGTTGCGCGAAGCTGATCACGAAGAACAGATTGCAGCCGCGCGTCAGCAACAGCGAAACGCAACGGCCCGCCCGAGTGCTTCATTCGAGCCGGCAACGACCGCGCAGGTTACTAATAACGGAGCGGCAACGGCGGTTGCTAACACGACGACCACTATGTCGCCGGCAACGACCGGCACCACCAATGCGGCGGCCATAAATAACACGCCGAAAGATGTCGTCGCGACGCAACCGGCGCCGGCTAATAATTCTCAGATGTCAAAAACAACGGCACAGGAAGAACTGCCGGCGTTTGTGCCTGCTCCAAAGTCATTGGTAAGCGCTGCGGAAGCGACGCAGGTTGCGGCGGTGAATACGAACCTGAATACGAATGCAGGCGCAGTACTGGCCAGCATGCCCAGGCAGATTGAAACGGCAGTAATGCCAGTCGGCCCAAGCACCAAATCAGCGCAGTTGATATTGGCGCCGTCCGATGTGGTGCTGAAGGTGGGCGAGACGCGACGTTTTGCGCTCGAGCTCACTTCTAATTCTTCGTTAGCAATGGCGATTTTAGCTTTGCGTTTCAATCCGAAGGTGATCAGGATAAAGGGCCTTGCGGCGGGGACTGCGTTGACTGCCGACAATGGTAACAAGGAAGGCGCGCCAGGCATGACGCAGTCTGTAGATGCGACTGGCATGTGCCTGATCTCGCTTTCAAATCTCCGCAGCGCCTTGTCGCTGAGGAACTCGGGACTGTGGCTGTTCCTCGATGTCGAAGCGTTGTCCGCCGGAGATGCGGGCTTGGTTTTCGATGCGAATGCCACCCACTTGATGGCGACGGACGCCGGCAGTGTGGCGCTTGATTTGGCGCCGATTCACGCAACCGTCAAATAAGTTAAAGCACGCAGTGCAAGGTCTGAGCAATTCCATACGCGGCGACGAGACGAAGGCGGTACCGCTTTCCGGTCGCCGCGTAGTCATGTAGGTCTCAACCGTGATGCTTAAAAAGCGACAGGGCGGTTTCACCTTAATCGAACTCGTTATCACGATTACCGTGCTGACGATAATGACCATGGGCATCATCCCGCTGGTCAAGCTTTCGGTGAAGCGTCAAAAGGAACAGCAGTTAAGGGATGCATTGCGCCAGGTACGAACCGCCATTGACGAGTTTCATCGCGATACCGTTGGTTCAACCTGCCCGACGCCGACTACTGGCCTGGTTGATCCGCGCAGCACGGTGCAGATTTCTGATTGCACCATTTTTGGGGTAGACAATCCGGACCACTATCCCCCCGATTTGGAAATTCTGGTGAGCGGGGTGAATGTTGTGCCACGGCCTGTACCTGGTGGAGTGCCACAACTGTCGACGAAGAAAAAAGTTTACCTGCGCAGCATTCCCATCGATCCGATTACGGGCAAAGCTGAATGGGACTTGCGGTCATGCTATGACAGTCCGGATTCAGCTTCGTGGGGCGGCGAAAATGTTTTCGATCTGCGCTCAAAGTCGAAAGACCCGGCGATGAATGGAGAGAAATACAGTGATTGGTAAGAGACAGTCGGCAGTGGGCAGTGGGCAGTGGGCAGTATTGTGC
>JANMKA010000075.1:0-11822 GCA_031371765.1 Blastocatellia bacterium | reverse complement strand
GCAGTCAGACGTGGTCCAATCACATCGCTCAGGTAACTCAACGTCTGCATGACCTGGGATCGATTGAGCCCTTCGTCTTTGATTCGTACGATGGGATCATTTGGATCAGGTTGGGCAACTCGCGTTCCGGTCTGTTGCGTTCCGGGGGCCACGACCGGTGTGGCAGCGGGCGGTTGGGCTATCGTGATGGAAGGCAAAAGCACAAAAATAGAAAGCAGAGCGAGTGCTACATGGCGTCGAAGCATGGCGATATGTCTCTCCAGGTTTGATGATGGCCAGCAACTCAGCTGGCTTTGGCCTGAACTAAGCCGGATAGATTAGTTGAACTATTGAAATTCGGAAAGCCGGCACTTGCGGCGTTTGGGTTGTGCTAACTTTTCATTATCGAACGCGGAGGGGAACGCGAAGCGATTTCATTAGCCCCGCGGCTTCAGCCCTTTGGCCAAGGTCCACAAAATGTCCCCACAACCGATTTAACGGTTTCGGTTTTTCTTGCCAACAAAACCGTTAGAAACGGTTCGCTTCAATTTCGGTCTTCTATCGCCGCGCTGAAGCCGCGGCGCTAATGAAATCGCTTCGCGTACCCCACCCGGCGCTCATCCTAGCCAACCGGCGCCGTCTTTTTCGCCTTGGGTCTGGCTTTCGCTTTTGGCGCTTCGCTCACTTCAGATTCATTCGAGCGGTAACCGCATTCGGTGTTGCCGCAGTAACGAAACGTGCCGGCCTTCTTGGTGGTCTTCTCAAGCAGAAACGGCTCGGTGCACTTCGGACAATGTTCCAGCACCGGTTTGTCCCAATAAACTCGATCGCAATCCGGATAAGCCGAGCAACCATAGAACACTTTGCCGCGTTTCGATTTCTTGACGACGAGGTCGCCTTTGCAACCCGGCCGCGAGCACTTAACCCCGGTCAGTTCCTGCTTGATGTATTTGCACTTCGGATAATTTGAACAGGAGACGAACTCGCCGAAACGTCCGAAGCGCCGCACAAGTTGCGCGTCATCAAGCGGGCACTTTTCGTCTAATGGCACCGGCGCCGGCGCAGCCACACCGCTCTTTGCTACTTTGCGAATGTTGCGGCACTCGGGATAACCGGTGCAACCGAGGAATGGACCAAAGCGGCCGCGCTTCATCTGCATCGGTTTGTCGCATAGTTCGCAAACTTCCGGCTCCGCGGCTTCAGTGCCGCTGGCGGAGTCGCTGCCGCTGGCGCCGCCGTGGCTGGCAGCCTTGGGCTCCGCGTCGCGGGTGGCGTCGCAATTCAAACACTTCAGATACTTGCCAAAGCGGCCACGCTTGCGCACCATGCCCTTCGTCTCGCATTTCAGACAGACTTCATCGGTTGGGATCTCTTCATCCTTCACCCGCTTCGTGTATTCGGTGAACTGAACCAAGTCCTTCGAGAACTTGTCGTAGAACTCATGCAGCGCGTCGGTCCACTTCAGTTTTCCTTCCTCAACGCTGTCCAGTTCTTCTTCCATTCGCGCCGTGTAAGTCTCATTAAAGAGATCCGCGAAACCGCCTTCGATCAGCAGGTCGTTGACCGTCTTGCCTAATTCTGTCGGATGGAAACGCCCTTCGAGTTTCTCAACGTACTCACGCGCCAGAATCGTCGTCATGATCGCGGCATAAGTTGACGGCCGGCCGATTCCCTTTTCTTCCAGGGCTTTTACAAGCGTGGCTTCCGTAAAGCGCGGCGGTGGATCAGTGAAATGCTGCTCGGGCGTAATCTGGTTGAGCGCCAGCGTCTCGCCTTTTTCTACCGGCGGCAGAGTGCGCTCAGCCTCTTCATCTTCTTCGGTCTTCTCGTCGCGGCCCTCCTGGTAAAGTTTTAGGAAGCCATCAAACTTCTGCACCGACCCGGTGGCGCGGAAGATGAAACGGCCGGCGGTAATATCGATAGTGGTCTGATCAAACAGCGCCGGTGTCATTTGCGAAGCAACTGACCGCTGCCAGATCAAGCGATAGAGCCGCAGCTCGTCATTGTTCAAATAGCTTGCGAGCGAATCAGGCGTACGCGTCACATCGGTCGGACGAATCGCTTCGTGAGCATCCTGCGCGTCCTTTTTCGAGCGATAGTGAATTGCTTTTTCCGGTAAATACGAAGCACCATACTGCTTGCTGATGAAATCGCGCACTTCAGCCAACGCCGCGTCGGAAACGCGCGTCGAGTCGGTACGCATGTAGGTGATCAAACCGACCGAACCCTCCGCGCCAATCTCGATGCCTTCGTAAAGTTTCTGCGCGATCATCATCGTGCGCTTTACTGCCCAACCGAGTTTGCGCGCCGCCTCTTGCTGTAACTTTGAAGTGATGAACGGCGGTACCGGGTTGCGCTTGCGCTCTTTCCGGGTGACTTCGCTGACGACGAACGTTTGCTGGTTTGCTTCAGCGACCAGCTCGGCAGCCTTAGCGTCGTCGTTGATCAGAATCTCGCCGCGCTTAATGTCCTGATCGAAACCGCCGGTCTTGACTGTCTGATCGCCAACTTTGAACAGGCGCGCATCAAACGCCGGCGGCAGTTTGGCGCCGAGGTTTGCGAAGATTGTCCAGTACTCGGTCTTAATAAACTTTTCGATCTCGCGTTCGCGCTCGACCACCATTCGCAGCGCGACGGACTGTACGCGGCCGGCGCTCAGCTTTCCGCCGACGGTGCGACAAAGCAGCGGCGACACCTTGTAACCGACCAGACGATCCAGCACGCGACGAGCCTGTTGCGAGTCAACCAGGTTCTGATCAATTTGCTTCGGATGCTCGAAAGCTTCATTCACCGCGCGCTTAGTGATCTCATTAAACATCACCCGGAAAGTGGCTTTCGCGGGTCGCTTGGGCACAATTTCTTCCGCCAGGTGCTGGCAAATCGCTTCGCCTTCACGATCCGGGTCAGCCGCGAAATAGATGTTGTCGGCTATTTTGGCGGCAGCTTTAAGTTCCGCCACGATCCTTTTGTTGTTACGTTTCTTTGTGTCGGGAATTACTTCGTAGGTGGGTTTGAAGTCGTCATCAACATCAACGCCCAAACCTTTGGAAGGCAGATCTTTTATGTGGCCTATCGAGGCCTTAACCAGATAGTCCTTGCCCAAATATTTGTTTATGGTCTTCGCCTTGGCCGGCGATTCAACTATTACTAAATTTTTTGCCATCTTTTATCCGTGAACCGTAAACTGTAAACCGAAAAAACCCTGGTTCCGCTTTTACAGTTCACGGTTTCCGGTTTCCGGTTCACTCGCTTTTCACATCTTCCGCACAAAACATTTGCCCGGCAACGCCCGGACCAAATCACGCATTTCCAAGGTTAACAACGCCGAGGTCAAGTCCGAAATCGACAACTTGCTGCGATCAACTAATGCATCGATGTGCTTCGGATCATCCGCCGACAATAACTTGAACACCGAATTTTCATAACCCGTCAAACCTTGCGGCACCAGCGCCAGTTGATCCGCCAACGACTTCTCCTTCTTTTTTGCACCGAGCGGCGGCGGCAAAAGCCTCGCTGCGATTTGCGGCGGCAACTCGGCCGCGATGTCCTGCCACTGCTGCACCAGCTTGGCGCCCGCGCCCTTTATCAAATAGTTCGTGCCAAACGAAGTGCGCGACGTAATGTTTCCCGGCACTGCAAACACTTCCCGATTCTGCTCAATGGCCAACCGCGCAGTTATCAATGAGCCGGAATTCTCCGCTGCTTCTACAACTACCACGCCCAGGCTCAGTCCGCTAATGATGCGGTTTCGGTAAGGAAAGTTTTCCGGGACTGGTGGGGTAGCTAAAGGAAACTGCGAAACCAGCGCGCCGCCTCGGTCCAGGATCTCAGCGGCCAACTTTCGATGGTCGCGCGGATAAACCTCATCGATGCCTGTTCCCAGCACGCCCACCGTTCGCCCGCCGCCTTCGATTGCGCCGCGGTGCGCGGCCGCGTCGATGCCGCGTGCAAAGCCGGAAACAACTGTCACCCCGCGTTGTGCCAAATCGCGCGCCAGCATCAACGCTGCGTTCTGACCATACGTCGAACACTTGCGCGAACCGACAATTGCGATGCACGGCTGGTCCAGGCATTGCGACCAGGCGCCTTTAACATAGAGCGCGATCGGCGGATCGTATATTTCGCGCAGCAGAGACGGATAGACGCCGTCATCCAAAATCAGGATATCGCCGGCGACCTTTCTTACATTTAGAAGTTCGACTTCCGCTTTCTCGTGCAGGTCCCGTGCAATGATGCTGTCCACCGCTTCCGGCAACAGCCTGAGCTTTTCGAGTTCGGCGCGCTGCGCCCGGTAGACGGCTTCAGCCGATCCGAAACGCTCGAGTAACCTGGCCGCAGCCCGAGGGCCGATGCCTGGTGTCATGTTAAGTGCGATCCATTCTTTCATTGCCGATTTCCAATTGCCGATTCCAATTGCCGATTGCCGATTCGTTGTTGTCAGTGGTCAGTAGTCCGTTGTCAGTTGCAGGATTGTCTTCTGTTCTCTGTTTTCCGCTTTCTGCCTGTGACCTACTGCCTTCTGTTCTCTGCGTACTGCCTTCTGCTTTCTGCCTACTGCTCACTGCTCACCGCTCACTGTTTTTGGCGGAGGCGTGTAGGAATCGAACCTACCTGAGCCTGTTCTCACAGTCTCACTTACGGTTTTGAAGACCGCGCCATTCACCAGAACAGATTCGCCTCCGTAGTGCAAAACTCTATTTCTCAAATCCTTTATCGCAAAAGAGTCGGAAAGAATTTGAAGTCAATATCAAAGATCTGGCGTGCCGGAGCGAAAACCCTACGCGCCGTTTACCGAGCCTGTCAAGCGACTCGCCAATGAGGTCCATTCCAAAGAGATGCAACATTTTCAGCGAGGACCGCGTGAGTAATGCTCCTTAATCTATTGGCGCGCAGACCTGATTGAGGTAACCTCTGCCGCATGCCAACAGACGACAATCCCCGCAAAACGTCAGGGCCCGACGAGCCAGCTTCGACCGTCATGGATCCCACCCGACTGCCCGCAAAAGACGAACTGATTGGGCAGGTTCTTAACGGTCGCTACCTAATCCAAAACGAAATAAAACGCGGCGGAATGGGTGTGGTCTACCTGGCGCTGGATCAACAGTTGCACTCCCGCCCGGTGGTTATGAAGGTTTTGCTCGAGGAGGCGTTTCAAAGCGAGTACGTAGTGCAAAAGTTTCGTCAGGAAGTGGAGGCGCTCAGTCGCATCGACCACCCGGGAATCGTAGGCATCATCGATGCCGGTGAACTGCCAAACGGCAAACCATTTATCATCATGCAGTATGTCGAAGGGGTAACTCTGCGTTCGGCGATCAGCCCGGAAGGCATGAACCTCGAACGAGCTGGGGAACTGCTAAAGCAAATCGGACGAGCACTGGCTGCCGCGCACAATCGCGGAATTCTTCATCGCGACCTGAAGCCCGACAACATCATGCTGCAGGATTTGGGTCATGGCGAAGAACAGGTAAAGATTATCGACTTCGGTATTGCCAAGGTTAAAGATTCGGTCGTTGCCCCGAGTACTTCTCTTAACCTCTCACCGGGAACGGTAGCCTACATGGCTCCCGAGCAACTGAACGGGCGGCCAATTACCGTTGCGACCGACATCTATGCGCTGGGCGCAATTACGTACGAGATGGTAACTGGGCGCAAGCCCTTCAATCCTGAGACAGGATTTGAACTGCTGCAAATGCAACAGTCAGGCGTGCGCGTGAAACCCGCGGATCTGAGACCGAGTCTTCCCCTCAAAGCGCAAGCGGTAATTCTTAAGGCCCTTTCCTTCGCTCCGGTGGATCGTTACCCGACGCCGCGTGAGTTCGCAGATAGTTTTGCCGGCACGATCGCAGAAGACTTGCAGTCGGGCGGATTTTCCGACCCGGTTGATTTCGTTTTGCCTCCTACGCAGCTTTCAATTGAAGAGACACCGCTGGCTAAGGCTCCGGCCGGTCAACAACCCAAGACTCTTCAGGTACCGTTTCGAGCCGCTCAGCCGCCTGATCCAGCAGCGGCCCAGTTTGGTCATGGTCCATCAGTGGACCAGCTTGGTTTGGGCCGGCGAGCCGAGGGAGAACGCCGATCGAAGAGTATGCTTCCCTGGCTGGCAGGTGGCGGCGTGCTCGTGCTGGCGATTGCTGCCCTGGCAGCGTGGGCCATCCTGCGATCTCGGAACAGTGAAACAAAGAACCCGCCGGTTGCGGCAACGACCGACCGTTTTCTCAGCTATGGCCTGACGGTGCAAAAAATTCGCGACGGCAAGCCCTACCAGGATCCGTTCGAATCGTCGGGTCAGGAAATTTTTGAAAATGGTTGGAAGTTTCGCGTGCACCTAGCTAGTCCGCAGGCTGGGTACCTTTATCTTCTGAACGAGGGACCAGCCGCGGGCGGTGTAACTACTCACAATCTGTTGTTCGCAGCTTCGGCCGCAGACTCAAACGAACCGCCGGTCACGGCTAACCAGAAGACTGAGACGGCCTGGATGGTTTTTGACGAGCATCAGGGGACCGAAAAGTTTTGGATCGTTTGGGCCACGCAGGCTGTCCCCGAGCTCGAAGCCGTCAAGGGCGTGATAAACGCGAAAGACAAAGGCGAGATTGCCAACCCCGACCAAGCAAAGGCCGTCGGGCTGTTCCTTGAGAAGCATTCAGCGGACAAGCCTGAAGCGCAGAAGGACTCGACCAACAAGCAAACCAACCTCAAAGGCAAGGGCGATATCCTGGTCCATCTAATGGAGCTGGAACATCACTAAAAACATTGCCAATTGTCGATTTTCGATTGCCAATTGGTCTGTTCCGCAACGAGCCAATCGGCATTTGGCAATTGGCAATTGGCAATCTTTATTACCACCCGCTATCGCAGACGAGGCTGAGCTCACAACGACGGTAAATGTTCCCTTTCCCGCAACCCTAAAATCGTTGACAAGAATTGATGAATCCGCCTAGTCTACGAGCCGAAAATTCGTTTGACGCTAGTCCTGTGGGCCGCGGTTTTTGCTGCCTACCCTGCCTTCACAATCGGGGAGTTGTCTTATGAAATTGAATGCCCCTGCCGCGAAACTGATCCTGGCTTTGCTCTGTTTGTTTGCCTTCATCAATGCCAGCCTCGCTGGTACCGCATTGGCACAAAAGCGCGCCCGAGCTGCGCAAAACCGCGCGCCGCAAAAGTCCGCCACTCGCGCCGCCGGAATCACTGAAGAGGCGGACAAACTTTTGCATGAAGGCAAACCGGCCGACGCTATCGACGCTTACAAAATCGCAATTCGACTAGATCCAAGGTACGCGCCGGCTTATGGCGGTCTGGGTGACGCCTACTTCAATACCGGCAAATGGGAAGAAGGATTGGCTGCGTACAAAGAGCAGGTGCGTCTCGAACCAAACGACGCTGGGGCCCAATATGATCTCGGGTACGCATACAACGCGATGGGCCGTCACGGCGAAGCGTTCGCACCGCTGGTCAGGGCGACCGGTCTCGACCCTGGTTATGCCGAAGCCTATTACGGTATTGGCTACGCTTATCTGCGCGGTGCTGACTTTGAAAAATCAATCTCTTTCTTTAAGAGTGCCATACGGTTGCAGGCTAACTACGCTGACGCCTATTACGGTCTGGGCCAGGCGTACGCGCGATTGGGCCAAACCGCCGCTGCCAATGAACAAGTCAAGAAGCTGGCCGCCGTTGACGCTAAGCTTGCGCAAAAACTAACTAAGGAGATGGAAACGGCATCAGTAGCATCCGCACGTCCGAGTGAGCCAGTGCAAACTGCGGCCTCGACTCCGACCTCGCAACCTGAAACTGAGAAACCATCCCCGCCGCGGGTTGATGTCGCGAGAGCACCGGCCCAACAAGCGCAGCCGGTAGTAAACCGCCAACTCGCAAAACCGCAAACTTTTGCGCCGGCGCCGGCAACAGCGCCGCAAGCTAAGCATACAGAAACTCTCAGCCGTCAACTCGAGCAACTGCCCGCGGCGCCCTCAGCTGCATCCACAACACAGGCTCTATCTTCCAGCTCAACGACTTCGCAAATGAATCAGGTAGCGACCTTGCCGGTTGGTCCCAAGCGTTGGGCCCTGGTAATTGGTGTAGACAAATACATGGATCCGCAAATCAGCCCACTCAAGGGTTCGGATAACGATGCGCGATTGATTGCGGATGCGTTGGTACGGTATGCGGGATTCCCACAAGATCAGGTGATTCTGCTTTCCACCGCGCAGCCCCTGGAACGGCAACCGACGCGCGTCAATATTCTGCGCCGCTTATCCAATCTCAGCACCGCCGTGCCGAAAGACGGTTTGTTGTTGATTTCCTTCGCGGGTCACGGAATGGAAAGAGGAGGACAAGCGTTCCTGATGCCTTCGGATTCTCAAATCAGCGATCAAATTTCCTTTCTTGAAGAGACCGCGATCAGCATCAATCGTGTAAAAGAACGGATCAAGGAAACGGGTGTTGGGCAAGTTCTGGTGCTGCTGGATGCCTGCCGCAACGATCCTGGTGGGCGCGCCGATGCTCCGAATCCTTTGAGCAAAGCTTACACGAATGCTTTCAATTTTGATGTGCGCAATCGCGAAGTCCAGGCCTTTGCCACGGTCTACGCTACCGGAATCGGTCAGCGCGCTTACGAATACACTGAAAAGAAACAGGGCTATTTCAGTTGGGCGATTGTGGAAGGGCTGAAGGGCGCAGCCGCCAACGAACAAGGCGAAATAACGCTGGCCTCCTTAGTTAAGTACGTTCAGGAAATAGTGCCCAAACGATTAGCAATCGACCTCGGCTCGACCAAGCAACAGCGACCCTTTGCAAACATCGAAGGCTATCGCGCTGATCAATTAGTCCTGGCAGTTACCAATTCAGCTTCGATGGCGCCCGGGTCGGACATGCCTAACGTGGCCATGGTGGATCCGGCGGCAATGGAGCTTTCGTTTTGGGAGACGATTAAGAACAGCAACAACGTCGACGACTTTAGGGCTTACCTCGAGAAATATCCCGACGGCCAGTTTGCGTCGTTGGCAAAATCACGAGCGAACTTTGTGCGTCCGGGGGGTAACTCGAGCAGCGGTGATTCTCCTGAGATGAGCTATTGGAACGCGATCAAGGACAGCCAAAACCCTTCAGACTTTCGTTCTTATGTCACAAAATTTCCGCAAGGACTTTTCGTCGAACTGGCAAATAACCGGATCGGGTCGCTGGAAGCGAAAGCATCAGGTCGATCGCCCGCCGCGTCAGCCGGCCTACAACCGTCAGGCCCGGTGACGATGAGAGACATCGAACTCAGTTACAAGAGCAGCATGTTTGACGAAACCATCCGCGTGGCCAGTCGCTTTCTTGAAGCAACACCTAATAGCGCTGAGGCACATGCTTATCTGGGCCTGGCACTCTTGGTCAAGAAGGATGCCGACAACGCCGTGCTTCATCTGGAACGGGCCATGGTCCTGGGCCAATCGATCAACCTGCCGCTGAAGCGCTTGCGAGAGCCGCTCTTTGGACACGCGTTTGATGACGTGCTGGTGGGTTTAACGGCAGACTCGTTATTAATTCAGCAAGGCAAGACTGTCTATAAGGCTAGTTATTCTGCTTTGGCGAACTCGGGGATCGGCAACTACAAAAATCAATGTCCGATTGCCACCGTCAAAGGAGCTTTCGCTGAGGGCAACGGCAAGCCGGGAAATAAAACCTTCAATCTCTTTCCGGTGACGTCAACCCTGGTACCGGTGCAGCAAGGCAACATGACCGTTAACGTCGCCGCCTGCAACGATGACGGGATCGTACCGATGACGATTATCAAGCTGATCTATCGGCTCTCGGCCGCCAAACCCTAACACAAATTGATTGAGTTCCTACCTGCGAGGTTGGTCAGATAAACATTATGAGTTTCTCTAAACTGAAAGCGTGGCTCGCTTCGAGCGTGATCACACTTGGCGTTGCTGGTCTGCTCTGTGGAATAGGTGATGGTCGGGCGCACGGGCAACAAGATCCCAGCCGGCAGTTGGTCCAGACTAATGAGCAGCGGTCCAGCTCTAACCGGCGTATCGCGCTGATCATCGGCAACGGCATGTATACGAGCGCGCCGCCTTTGAAGAATCCGCCCAACGATGCGCGCGATATGGCAGCGACACTGAAGGCGCTCGGCTTCGAAGTTACCATCGGAATCAACGTCAACCAGCGCGAGATGAAACGGCTGATGCGTGAATTTGGGCAGAAGCTGAAAGCGGGCGGCTCAGGACTCTTCTACTACGCTGGTCACGGAGTCCAATCCAAAGGACGAAACTACCTGATTCCTGTCGAAGCTGACATTCAGAGCGAAGTCGAAGCTGAAGATGCGGGCGTGGATGTTGGTCTGGTGCTCGGCTACATGGATGATGCGCAGAACGGCTTAAACATCGTGATCCTCGATGCCTGCCGAAATAATCCTTTTGCGCGCAGCTTTCGTTCGGCCAGCAGCGGCTTGGCTCAAGTAGACGCGCCAACCGGAACACTGATCGCGTATGCCACCGCTCCGGGACGAGTCGCCAGCGATGGCCCAAGTCGCAATGGTCTATACACATCCGAACTTTTGCAGGTGATGGGCACTCCGGGACTGAGTATTGAAGAAGTTTTCAAGCGCGTGCGCGCCAGCGTGCAACGACAAACTAACGGCCAGCAAATTCCCTGGGAGTCATCTTCGCTGGTCGGTGATTTTTCCTTCACGGCAACCAAACCTGCAACGGGCAACAACAGTCCAAACAACAACCCACCGATCTCCGCAACCGGCAACGCCGCCGCCATCGATCCCGGAACTTTCGAATTGAGCTACTGGGACACGGTCAAAAACAGCGCCGATGCCAACGACTTCAAAGCGTATTTGGAAAAATATCCTAACGGCCAATTTGCGGCGCTGGCAAAAAATCGGGTCACAAATTTCGAGGCGGCGAGCAAACCGGTTGAATCACGATCCGCCGGACCCGACAGCAGCGCAACGGAACTGGCTTTTTGGGATTCAATTAAGGCGAGCACCAATGCCGACGACTATAAAGTTTATCTAAAGAAATATCCGGGCGGTGCATTTGTCGAACTTGCGAATAACCGGCTGGCGAGCATCGAGGCTAGCGTTAAGGAAAAAGAGAAAGCCGAAGCCGCTCGTCTTGAAGCCGCCGAGTTTGCAAAGATCTCGGTCGCTGACACGCGCTGGACCGGCAAGTCGCCGGGAAAGGATAAGACTTACGTGATCCAGTTTGCCGCTGACGGAACCTTTCACATGAGTCTTGATTATTTTGGCAGTTACACCATCGATGGACCATGGACACAAGATCGCCTGGAAGTTAAAGGCCACGATTTGCGCAAGCCCGACGGCATGCCTGGCATGAACGGCGCAGAGGTTAATCTGACTTTGTCTGCTGACGGCCAACGCATGGAAGGCGAATGGCACAAGAAGGGCGGGAAGAAGTACGGGCTGGTTATGCAACGAGACGCCAGCCATTAGAACGAGGGAATAAATGAAACGAACCTGTCAAAGGAATATTCCTGGTCGCGACATGCCAGCAATTCTGTCAGCAGCCTTGGGTGCGATCGCCGCGATCCTTTTGTTTTCCGGACATAACGCCCGCGCGCAGGAACCCAATCGCCAATTAGTCCAAACTGGCGGCGCGAATAGTGCGGTGAACGCGAAGCGCGTCGCGCTCGTGATCGGCAACGGCGCCTACTCCAATGCGCCTGCGCTGAAGAACCCGCCCAACGATGCGCGCGACATGGCCGCGAACTTGAAAACCCTCGGCTTTGAAGTTTCCGCCGGTGTGAATGTCAGCCAGCGCGAAATGAAGCGGCTGATCCGTGAGTTTGGACAGAAGCTCAAAGCCGGCGGCAGTGGCTTGTTCTACTAC
>JANMKA010000061.1:0-14890 GCA_031371765.1 Blastocatellia bacterium | reverse complement strand
CAGTTTTACTTTCGGACAACGGACGTGACGGGAGTGGCGACACTGCCGACCGGAGTCGAGATGGTGATGCCGGGAGACAACGTGGCGATGGAGATCGAGCTGATTGCGCCAATCGCGATGGAGAAGGGCTTGCGCTTCGCTATTCGCGAAGGCGGTCGCACGGTGGGCGCCGGCACGGTGTCAGAGGTGGTCGAGTAGGCAGTCGGCCGCAGCAGTAGGCAGCAAACAACTGACTACAACTACTGACAACTGACCACGAACAACGGACAAAAGAAAATGCTAAACGAAAAAATCCGGATCAGACTGAAGCCCTACGATCACCGCGTGTTGGACCAGTCCACCACCGAGATCGTGGAAACAGCGAAGCGGACGGGTGCGCGCGTGGCTGGGCCAATACCCTTGCCGACCGTGAAGAATAAGTGGACCGTGCTTCGTTCGCCCCACGTCGATAAAAAGTCGCGTGAGCAGTTTGAGATCAGAACGCACAAGCGCCTGATGGATATTCTCGACCCAACGCCGCAGACAGTTGACGCGCTGATGAAGTTGGATCTGCCCGCGGGCGTGGACGTTGAAATCAAGGCTTTTGGCAGGCAGTAAAGCATTGCCGATTTCCAATTGCCGATTTCCGATTGGCGTTTTGGAAGTGGGTCTACGTTTTGAAATGACGACATTGTCGAATTGAAGATCTTTTAATCGGCAATTGGCAATCGGAAATCGGAAATCGGAAATAGACTAATGATTAACGGAATCATCGGAAGAAAAATTGGCATGACGCAGATTTTTGCGGCAGACGGCATGGTTACGCCGGTCACCGTGATTAAAGCTGGCCCATGCGTCGTCGTGCAAAAGAAAACTGCGGCCGGAGCTGATGGTTACGATGCCGTGCAAGTCGGACTTGTCGACGAAAAGCCCGTCAAGATGAAGAACGTAACCAAGCCAATGCGTGGCCACTTTGAAAAGACCGGTGGCGGAATTCCGCCAACGCGCATTCTCAAAGAGTTTCGCCTGGACGGTTCCGACGGTGACATGAATGTTGGCGATAAAGTTCTGGTCGATCAGTTTGCCGACGGTGACGTTGTCGAAGTGGTTGGCAAATCCAAAGGACGTGGCTTTGCCGGCACGATCAAGCGCCATCACTTTAATCGCGGCCCTGAGTCGCACGGTTCAATGAACGTCCGCGCACCTGGTTCGATTGGTGCGTCGGCGTACCCGTCCCGAGTAGTTAAAGGAATGCGTTCGTCAGGCCACATGGGCGATGCACGCATCACCGTAAAGGGATTAACGGTTGCGAAAGTGGACGCTGAGAATAATTTGTTGATGATTCGCGGCGCGGTGCCGGGTCCCAATGGAAGCGTAGTCGTCGTGAAGAAGGCTGCGAGACAGAGGAAGAGTGAAAAGTGAAGGGTGAAAAGTGAAGAGTAAGTCTACTTCGCTTTGCACCGCGATTGGCTAGCGGGTTTCACTTTTCACTTTTCACGTTTCACTTTTTACTGGAGTTGATTATGCCTACCGTTAAGGTGCGCAATTTAAAGAACGAAGAGATTCGCGAAGTCGAGTTGTCCGACGCGGTGTTTGACGCGCCTTTGAATGAAGGCCTGATCCACGCGGCGGTGCGCAACTTTATGGCTAACGGGCGCCAGGGAACGTCCGCAACCAAGACTCGCGGCGACGTTTCCGGCGCCGGTCGCAAGCTTTGGAAACAAAAAGGCACTGGCCGCGCGCGTATCGCCTCGTTGCGCTCACCGCTTTGGAAAGGCGGCGGCAATGTGCACGGACCGCAACCGCGCGACTGGTCCTACAATATGCCGAAGAAAATGCGGCAGGGCGCGTTGCGCTCAGCGCTTTCCGAGCGAGTTCGGGAGGGCAAGGTGGTGTTGATCGACGGCTGGACCCTCGATAAGCCCAAGACAAAAGATTTTATTGCTTCACTAGCGAAACTCGGTCTCGAAGGCAAGACATTAATCGTCGACTCGTTGGACAACGATAACCTGATGCTCTCCACCAGAAACGTGCAGAGCGCGAAGGTAGTCAACAGTTTCAGCTTGAACATCTACGACCTGCTCTATCACGAACGGTTGGTCATTTCCGAGGCGGCGTTGAAAGAGATCGAGCAGCTGCTGGGGCCAAAGGAAGCGAACGGTGCTGCGGATGAAGCCGCTGACGAGGCGGGCATCGAGACCGCGGCAGCAGAGCCGGCCAAGCCAAAGCGCGCGCGCAAGCCGGCGGTGAAGAGTCCGAAGGCAGCGCCGAAACGTAAGAAGGAGGCGGCCTAACCAATGAGAACAGTTTGGGACATCATTAAGTCGCCCGTCATTACGGAAAAAGCTTTGGTGGCGAAAGAGGAATCGCAGGACACGCGACAGTTGCTGACTTTCCGGGTTGATAAACACGCGACGAAACCTGAAATCAAGTCTGCGGTCGAGACCATTTTTCAAGTGAAAGTGGATCACGTGCACACGATCAACTTCATGGGCAAGATGGCGCGGCGCGGCCGCTTTGAAGGTCGCAAGCCGTCGTGGAAAAAAGCGTACGTGACCCTGAAACATGGCGAGAAGCCAGTGGACTACGGTGAATCTATCTAGTTTCGAGTTCGGAGTTTCGAGTTTCGAGTTGAGTGACTTGGAATTAGGAACCCGAAACTCGAAATTCGAAACTCGGAACTTTTAAGTTATGGGTATAAAGAAACTAACCCCAACATCTCCGGCGCGCCGCTACCAGACTTATCTGACGCGCGATGAGTTGACGGCTGGCGCGGTGCCGGAAAAGGCGTTGCTCGAGCCGAAGACACGCATTTCGGGTCGGAATAACGACGGCCGAATCACAGTGCGGCGTCGTGGCGGCGGTCACAAGCGCTTCTATCGCATCGTCGATTTCAAGCGCGACAAAGAAGGCGTGCCGGGACGCATAACGCAGATTGAATACGATCCGAATCGTTCAGCGCATATTGCCCTGGTGACTTATATCGACGGCGAGAAGCGTTACATCATCGCGCCGACTGGTATCGAAGTTGGCAAGACGATCATGAGCGGCGCCGACGCTGACATTCTGCCGGGCAACACTTTGCCGCTGATTAATATCCCGCTGGGCACGCAGATTCATAACATTGAATTGCGCCCTGGTAAGGGTGGGCAGATGGCGCGATCCGCCGGTGCGTTTGCGCAGTTGGTTGCTAAAGAAGGCGACTATGCCCAGCTTCGCATGCCCTCGGGAGAAGTGCGACGCGTGCCGCTGGTTTGTAAGGCGACGGTGGGCCAGGTGGGCAACATCGAGCACGAAAACGTTTCATTAGGAAAAGCTGGACGCTCGCGTTGGAAGGGTCTGCGGCCCAAGGTCCGTGGTGTGGCCATGAATCCGGTGGACCATCCGCACGGCGGCGGTGAAGGTAAAACTTCCGGTGGCCGCAATCCAGTTACGCCGTGGGGACAACCGACGCGCGGCTACAAAACTAGAAGTAATAAGCGCACGCAGCGCATGATTTTGAAAGACAGAAGAACCAAGTAAAAGCATTGCCGATTGCCAGGTGCCGATTGCCGCTTGGGCGTCTGGCGCGAGTTGAGTTGGTTTTGAAATCGGCAATCGACAATCGGAAATCGGCAATGGAGACATATGGCACGTTCAGTTAAAAAGGGTCCGTACATTGACGACAGCGTTTTGAAGGCTGTTGAGAAGGTGCGCGCAGGCGGCAATCGTCCCCCGGTGATCAAGACCTGGTCACGGCGCTCGACGATCACCCCGGACATGGTTGGCCTGACGTTTGGCGTTCACAACGGCAAGCGACACCTGCCGATCTATGTCACGGAAAACATGGTGGGCCATAAGCTGGGTGAGTTTGCGCCGACCCGGACGTTTAAAGGACATTCGGGCACGAAGGTAGAAAAGGCGACGAAGGTAGCGCCGGCTGCGGCGCCTGCCGCACCAAAATAAGTAAATCGTAAATCGTAAATGGATTTGCGGTTTACAAGCACAGGTAATTTCATAGTTCTTACTATTTACGATTAACGATTTACGATTTACGAGGTTGAAGATGGAAGCGATAGCAAGTGCAAAGTATTTACGAGGGTCGGCGCAGAAGGCGCGGCTCGTTGTGGATATGATTCGCGGCAAAGATGTTAATCAGGCGCTGGCGATCCTGCGCTATTCGAGCAAGCGTGCTTCGCTCTTAATTGAGAAGTGCATGCGCTCGGCCATTGCGAACGCCAACGAAGCAGCGGAAAAAGCTAACGTCGCCATCGATCCGGATGATTTGTGGGTAAAGACGGCATTCGTCGATCGCGGACCAACCAAGAACAGACGTCGCGTACGACCAGCGCCGCAAGGTCGAGCGTATCGCGAACAGCGACATTTTTGTCATGTGACGATCCTGCTTTCGAACGACGCGAAGCCCGAAGCGGACGCAAAAGGTAAGCGCGGTGCAATAGCCGCCGCGAAGCCGGCCAAACTGGCGGAAAGCAAAACCCGCAAGCGAGGCGGCGCGGCCGCAGCGCCAAGAGCCAGGCGCGTGGCGCCGAGATCGGAAGCTTCCGACAAATCAGATGCAGCCGCTAAGGCTGAAGGCGAGAAGAAGGCCGCTAAGCGAGCTTCAAAGAAGAAGGCAAAGGCGGACGAGTAAAAAGGCTCTGAGATCTGAAATTTCAGTTCTCAGATGCAATAAGGGATCTCAGATTTAATATCTCAGATCTCAAACCAGACTGGAGAAGATTGTGGGTCAGAAAGTTCATCCATACGGATTTCGCCTTGGCTATAACAAGGACTGGCACTCCCACTGGTTCGCGAAGAAACAGTACGGCGAGTTCTTGTTGGAAGATCTCAAGCTCAAGCGCGATCTGAAACAGCGCTTCGCCGGCGCCGGCGTTTCGCACGTTGACGTCGAGCGCGCCGCCAACCGGCTGAAGATTGTTATCTATACGTCTCGTCCCGGGATCATCATCGGCCGCAAGGGCGCCGAGATTGACAAGCTGAAGTCTGACTTGTCCGCCAAGACCGGCCGCGAAGTTCTGGTTTCGATCCAGGAGATTCACAAGCCGGAATTGAACGCGCAGCTCCAGGCCGAAAAGATTGCGGCGCAGCTCGAGAAACGTATTGCGTTTCGACGCGCCATGCGCAAAGCCGTTGAAGAGTCGCTGCGGTTTGGCGCGCAGGGAATTAAGGTGAAGGTTAGCGGCCGGCTGAACGGCGCCGAAATCGCGCGCAGTGAGTGGCACTTGCAGGGACAACTTCCTTTGCACACGCTTCGCGCTGACATCGATTATGGTTTGGCGGAAGCGAAAACAACCTTTGGTCAAATCGGTGTGAAAGTCTGGATCTATCGCGGCGAAATTCTCGACGCGAAAGCAGCTATGGCCCGGGGCACCGGCTCGGATCCGATTAACGAAACTCGGATGGGCGAACGAGAGCGTAGGCCACGCACTCGACGCGAGCGTGAAGGCGGCGGCGGCTCGGACGGCAGACGGCCACGCGGGGAAGGTCAGAGTCAGTAGAGTAGATTTTCGATTGGCGATTGCCAATTGCCGATTGGTAAGGCAGGCCGGAGTGAAAGTTTTAAATCGGCAATCGGAAATTGGCAATCGGAAATGAGTAAAACGCTATGTTGATGCCGAAAAAAGTTAAGCACCGAAAGCAGATGCGCGGACGCATGTCTGGCACCGCGACTCGTGGCAGCGAGATCAGCTTTGGTGAGTTTGGGCTCAAGTGTTTGGAGCCGGCCTGGATTACGGATCGCCAAATTGAAGCCGCGCGTATTGCGATGACTCGGCACATCAAGCGCGGCGGCAAGATCTGGATTCGCATGTTTCCGGACAAGCCGGTAACCAAGAAACCGGCGGAAACACGCATGGGCAAAGGCAAGGGCGCACCTGAGTATTGGGTGGCGGTAGTTAAACCCGGCAGGATTCTTTACGAGATCGAAGGCGTAGATGAAAAGACGGCGCGCGATGCGATGCGCCTGGCGGCACAAAAGCTTCCGATCAAAACGAAGTTTGTGACGCGTGCCGACCAGGAGGGAGGCGCTATATGAAACGCCGCGAAGAGTTAGACAAGATGCTGGATCTCTCCGCCGAGGAGTTGCAGGCCGAGACCGCTCGCTTAAAAGAGTCACTGTTTCGCTTGAAGTTTAAGTTGGCCCTTGGTGAGGTAGACGCGGTCAAACGTATCCGCGATGAAAAGAAATCGCTGGCGCGCTTGCAGACGATCTCGCGACAGCGGCAGCAGAATTAAGTAGCACAGACTTTGGTCTGTGCGGCAATGGAACGGAAAACAATGGCAGAAGAGAACGAACAGCAAAGCAGTGCAGCGGCAACCGAGGGCGAGGCCGCAAGCGTTAAGCGCCCACATCGCTCGCAAAAGGTTGGATCAGTAGTTTCCGACAAGATGACGAAGACGGTGACGGTTCGCGTCGATCGCCTGGTCCGCCACACGAAGTACCGGCGCTATGTTCGGCGCACGTCGAAATTCATGGCTCATGACGAGCTGGGTGCGACGGTTGGCGACAAGGTGCGGATTGTGGAAACACGGCCCATGTCAGCGCGCAAACGTTGGCGCGTTATCGAGATTGTGCAGAAAGCTGCAAAATAGCGTAAACGGTGAACCGGAAACCGGAAACCGAACGCGACAAACGCAGAGCATTACGGTTCACAGTTCACGGTTAACGGTTCACGAGGTGAAGAGATGATTCAGATGCAGACCTCTTTGGAGGTCGCCGACAACTCAGGCGCACGGCGGGTCGAGATGATCATGCCGATTGGCGGCTCGACCGGAAAGATTGCCGGCCTGGGCGATCGGATAAAAGTGACTGTCAAAGAAGCGTCACCTGACGGCACCATCAAAAAAGGCACGGTGCAGGACGCCGTGATTGTGCGCACCCGCAAAGAAGTGCGCCGCAAAGATGGCACCTACATTCGGTTCGATCAAAATGCAGCAGTGCTGATTAAGGAAGATGGCACACCGATCGGTACACGCGTGTTTGGTCCGGTGGCGCGCGAACTACGTGACAAGAATTTTATGAAAATCGTGTCACTCGCCCCGGAGGTTATCTAGATCATGGCCGGAACAAAACGTTCGAAAATTAAGAAGAACGATCAGGTTGTCATTATTGCCGGCCGCGACAAAGGCAAGCGTGGTCGCGTGCTGGAAGTGGCGCCGATTACTGGAAAAATTAAAGTTGAAGGCGCGGGCGTTATCAAACGTCATCAGAAGGCGAGCCCGCAAAGTAATCGCGGCGGCGGCATAATCGAGAAAGAAGCGTTTATCAATATCTCCAACGTGCAATTGATCGATCCACAGTCAGGTAAGCCGACGCGTGTGAAGTATCAAATTGAAAGCGATGGTTCGAAGATCCGCGTGGCGTCGGCCAGCGGACATTCGCTGGAAAAGTAGGAAAGACCGTTAACGGTGAACCGTAAACCGTGAACAGAACAGGTTCTTAATTACGGTTTTCGATTTACGGTTCACGGTTCACGAGGACGAGAGATGGCAGCAAGACTAAAAGAGCGTTATCAAAAAGAAGTTGCTCCGGCGATTGCCAAGGAGTTTGGCATCAAGAACCCGATGGCCGTGCCGCGCGTCGAAAAAGTCGTGCTGAATATGGGCATGGGCGAGGCGATTGCCAACGCTAAAATCCTGGATACAGCAGCGGACGAGTTGCGCGCGATCACGGGTCAGAAGCCCGTTGTCACCAAGGCCAAGAAATCGATCGCGTCGTTCAAACTGCGCCAGGGAATGCCAATCGGCGTGTCAGTCACACTGCGCGGCGATCGCATGTATGAGTTTTTGGACCGGCTGGTTTCGATCGCCTTGCCGCGAGTTAGAGACTTTCGCGGTGTTTCGCCAAAAGCATTTGACGGCCGCGGCAATTACACCATCGGCGTGCGCGAGCAGTTGATCTTTCCGGAGATTGATTTCAACAAGGTCGACAAGCAGCGCGGCATGAACATTTCGATTGTTACGACAGCGCGAGACGACGAACAGGCCCGCGCTCTTTTGAAGGGACTGGGCATGCCCTTTAGGACGTAAACCGTAAACCGTGAACAGTAAAACTGCTTGTCACGGTCGGTTCCCGGTAGTCGGTTCACGATTTACGAGGAAAAGATGGCAAAGAAATCATTAATTGCGAAATCAGAACGCAAGCCGAAGTTTGCGGTGCGCGCCTACACTCGCTGCAAACGTTGCGGCCGAGCCCGTGGCTATCTGCGAAAGTTTAATTTGTGCCGCATCTGCTTTCGCCAGTTGGCGCTTGAGGGTCAGATTCCTGGCGTCGTTAAGTCTAGTTGGTAGTGTCATTGCCGATTTCCAATTGCCGATTTCCGATTTACGGAATTTCAATCGGCAAGCGGCAATCGGCAGTCGAAAATGGAGTTGTTAGATGACTGATCCTATCGCCGATATGTTGACGCGAATCCGCAACGCGATTGCGGCTAAGCACTCGCGCGCGGATATTCCGGCTTCGAAGTTGAAACTTGAAATTGCCCGCATTCTTAAAGAAGAGGGCTATATCAATAACTTTGTCCTGAAGGGCGAAGGCTTGAAGCGGACCATTCGTATCTTTCTTCGTTACGATGCGCGGGGCACGTCTTCAATCACGCATCTCGAAAGAGTTTCGCGGCCGGGGCGGCGCGTCTATGTCGGCTCGGGCGAAATTCCGAAGGTGCTCGGCGGCTATGGCGTGAATATCGTTTCCACTTCAAAGGGTTTGATGAGTGGTAAAGCCGCGCGCAAGGAAAATATGGGCGGAGAATTGTTGGCTCAAATCTATTAGTGAAAGGTGAAAGTGAAGAGTGAACAGTAAGAAATAAGGACGAAGCGTCCGACTTTTTTACTTTTCACGTTTCACTTTTCACTGAGGTTCGAATATGTCGCGCATAGGTAAAAAAGTAATCACGCTGCCGAAAGGTGTCTCGGTCACGATTCACGACGAGACGCTCGAGGTTAAGGGCCCGAAGGGAAATCTGAAGACGCCGATTCCGGCAGGCATCAGTTTCAAATTGGAAGGCGACCAGTTGCAGGCGGAACGCACGTCAGACGATCTGGCGCCATTGCACGGTCTGGCGCGCGCGCTGGCTAACAATGCGATCCTCGGCGTTACCGAAGGCTTCACGCGACAGATGGACGTGGTCGGAGTTGGCTATAAGGCCGACGTGCAGGCAAAGCGGATTGTTTTCTCGCTTGGCTATTCGCATCCGATCGATTTCCCGCTGCCTGAGGGCGTGGAAGCAAAGGCCGAGCGTCTGACGACCAAGGGAAGTATTCAGCAGTATCAAACAACCTTGACGCTGACCAGCATCGACAAGCAGAAGCTGGGCCAGGTTGCGGCTGAGATGCACCAGTTGCGCAAGCCGGACGCGTACAAGGGCAAGGGCATTCGTTATGCGGATGTGCCGATCAAGTTGAAACCCGGAAAAACCGGTAAATAGTCGACAGTAAACAGCAAACAGCAAACAGTAAACAGCCGGAAGTTGACCGCTGATTCTGTTTTTACCATTTACGATTTACGATTCACGGTTTACTAACGCAATGGCAAACACGAGTAGAGCAACAGTTCGCGAAGCGATTCACCGGCGCATTCGCCGCAAGGTCAAAGGCAGCAATGAGCGGCCGCGCCTGGCGGTTTATCGCAGCTTGAATCATATCTACGCGCAGGTTGTTGACGATCTGAATGGACAGACGATCGTTTCAGCCTCGACGACGGAAAAGGACTTGCGCGGCACGACCGGGGGCAATCTTGATGCCGCGCGGCGGATTGGCAAAGCAATCGCCGAGCGCGCTTTGGAAAAGGGAATCGAAAGCGTGGTCTTCGATCGCGGCGGTTATCTTTACCACGGCCGTGTCAAAGCCTTGACTGACGCCGCACGCGCTGCCGGGCTGAATAAAGACGAAGCAGTCGCCGCGGCTGAAGTTGAAGCCGAAACTGTGCCGGAAGCGGTGGCAGAAAAGCCGCGTAAGAAAAAAGAGAAGCAGAGTAAAGAGAAATAATGAGACAACCCAAACAACGTATTTCTTTCCAGGGGCTTGATCTGAAAGATCAGGTGATTTCCATCAACCGCGTCACCAAGGTCGTGAAGGGTGGTAAAAATATGTCGTTCGCGGCGCTGGTCGTCGTGGGCGATGAAGGTGGGCATGTCGGCTTCGGTACGGGCAAGGCGCGCGAAGTTCCGCTGGCCATAAAGAAGGCGGTCGAAGCAGCCAAGAAGAGTTTGATCCGCGTGCCCTTGATTAAGAATACGGTGCCGCACCAGTTGATCGGCAAATTCGGCGCCGGCCGGGTGTTGGTTAAACCGGCTGCGGCAGGCACAGGCGTGATTGCCGGTGGCGCCGTCCGCGCGGTCATGCAGGCCGTCGGTGTGCACGATGTACGCACCAAAGTATTAGGATCGACGAATCCGCATAACGTGGTGCGCGCTACTTTCGACGCGTTGTTGCGAATGAAGGATCCGATGGAGTTGGCGCGTTTACGCGGCAAGCAGCTTGAAGATATGTAAAAGCCGTGAATCGTGAATCGTAAATAGGAAAGGCGCTTTGCCGCAATTCTGGATTCAAGATTTAATGATTGAAGTATTCACGATTTAAGTTTTTACCATTCACGATTAACCATTTACGAGGCGTTATGGCAGAGAAGCGAACAAAAAAGAGTGAGAAGGCTGCGGGTGGCAAGATCCGCATTCAGTATTATCGAAGTTTTATTGCGACCCCGAAAACGCATAAGCTGATGGTTCGCAGTCTCGGTTTGACGAAGTTGAATCAAATCGTCGAACGGCCGGATGATGCTTCCATGCGCGGCGCGGTTGCGAAGCTGCCGCACTTGTTACGGATTGTTGAGTAGAGAGCGAACTTTGTACTTGGTGCTTTGTACTTTGGTAATGCCCGGTACAAACCGCCTCGTTCTTCATTCAAAGTTCAAAGTACGAAGATCAAAGTTCGAAGAGTCAAAACATCATGGCCTTAAGTCTTAATAACATTCACCCCAGTAAGGGTTCGGTCCACAAAAAGAAACGTGTCGGCAGGGGACCTGGTTCGGGTCTGGGGAAAACTGCGGGCCGCGGCGAAAAGGGTCAAAAGTCTCGTTCAGGCTACTCCGCCAAGATCGGTTTCGAAGGCGGCCAGATGCCGCTGCATCGACGACTGCCTAAGCGCGGCTTTACGAATATTTTCAAGAAGCGTTGGTTGGAAGTAAGTCTGGCCGCGCTCGATCGAAGTTTTCAGGCCGACGAGGAAGTGACTCCGGAGCTTTTGCATGACCGCGGAATTATTAAGAAGGCCAAACACGATGTGGTCGTGCTCGGCAATGGTGAGCTCTCGAAGCCGCTTCGCATTTCCGCGCATCGTTTCACCAAGAGCGCGCGTGAAAAGATTGAGAAAGCCGGCGGCGCTGTTAGCGTAATTGAGTAGCACGGCCAGGTGAGTAGTAACAGACTTAGTCTGTGTGAAACCTGCGCTACGAGGATCAGACCAAAGTTTGGGCCAGCTAAAGAACACAGACTAAAGTCTCTGCCACTTAAGAGCACAGCCTAGAGTCTGTGCCACTGGAAAAAGCATGGAAAAGTTTTTCGCAGCAGTACGCAATATGTTCAATGTGCCGGATCTACGCCGGCGCATTTTGTTTACGCTCGGCATGCTCGCGGTCTATCGGCTCGGCGCCCACATTGGCGCGCCGGGAATCAATAAGGATCGGCTGGACCAGGTCTGGCACGATGTGGCCGGCACGCTGCTGGGCGTTCTCGATCTCTTTTCCGGTGGCAACTTTCGTACGATCTCCATTTTCGCGCTTGGCGTAACGCCTTACATTACCGCTTCGATCATTCTTCAGCTGATGACCGTCGTCTCGCCGCAATTGAAAAAGTTGCAGGAAGAGGGCGAGATGGGCCGGCAGAAAATCAATCAGTGGACCAGGTACTTAACGGTAGGTCTGGCCGGCATTCAAACTTCGTTTGTTGCGCACTGGTTGCAAGTTAACGGCGTCGGCGCACCCACCTGGGGGTTTCTGCTGACCACTGTCCTGACGCTGACCACGGGCACCATCTTTGTAATGTGGTTGGGTGAACAGATTACGGAACGCGGCGTCGGCAACGGCATCTCGCTGCTGATCTTTGCTGGCATCGTCATCGGATTGCCGCGCGGCGTGCAACAAGTGTTTGAGCGAGTGCGCAGCGGCGATACTTTAGAAACGCTCGGTGTGATTGGATTGGTCATCGCCCTGGTTGGCATTATCGCTTTTATCGTTTTCGTTGAAGCGGCGCGTCGCAAAGTGCCGGTCAGTTATGCCAAACGTCACGTCGGTCGCCAGGTCGTCGGCGGCCAACAGACGACAATGCCCTTGAAAATCAATATGGGCGGCGTTATTCCGGTGATCTTTGCGTCGTCAGTCCTATCGATGCCCCAGAGTTTGTTTGCGGCCTTTCCGCCGGACCAGAATCATATAGGCTGGCGAGGATCGAGCACGTGGCTCGCAATCTGGAACTTTTTTCAGACATTTCACGCCAGCGATCCTTATTACGAGCTAATCTTTATTTCGCTGATCGTGTTCTTCACGTTCTTTTATGTTTCGATCGTCTTCAACGTAGAAGAAGTGGCGGACAACCTGCGCAAGCACGGTGGCTTCATGCCGGGTATTAGGCCGGGTAAAGCGACCGCTGAGTACTTGAACAGCATTCTTACCCGACTGACTGTTGTCGGCGCCGTTTACCTGGCGCTGGTAGCCTTTGTCCCGCAGTTCATGTTGAGCGGCTTTAAGGTGGCACGACTGCCGTTCATCGGCACGGCGCTGGATGCTTTCGTTAGCGGCACTCCCGGACTTTCCTGGATTCCAACCGGCATGGGTTATCAGTTCTACTTTGGCGGCACCTCGTTGCTGATTCTGGTTGGCGTGGCCATGGATACGGTGGCGCAAATCGAAGCGCAACTCGTGATGCGAAACTACGAAGGATTCCTTGGGGGTGGCGGTCGTTTGCGTGGACGGCGAGCCTAGGTATTGCCGATTGCCGATTGTGAATTAACTCAAGCGGACATTGAGCAACCAATCGGAAATTGGCAAGCGGCACGCGAAAATCTTTTATGCCCAAGATCATCGTGCTGATGGGAGCGCCTGGTGCCGGAAAAGGTACGCAGGCGCGATTGCTTCAGGAGCGGCTACATCTCCCGCAAATTTCTACCGGCGACATGTTTCGCGCTTTGAAAGAAGCGCAGACGCCCCTTGCCGATGAAGTGCGCGTGCTGATGGCCGCAGGTCAATTGGTGCCTGACGATGTGACGATTCGCGTTGTCCGGGAACGAACGGCGCAGGAAGATTGCCGCAACGGTTACATTCTCGACGGCTTTCCCCGCACGCCGGCACAAGCGGCGATGTTGGAACAATTGGCGGTCGAACAAGGCAATACGATTCAGGCAATTGAGATTCGTATGCCGCGCGAGCTGCTGGCGAAACGTATGACGGGCCGTCGCAATTGCCCTGTATGCGGTGAAATCTATAACATCTATTTCCGACCGCCCCGGGTTGAGAATGTCTGCGACCTGCATCCGCAAACCCAACTGGTCCATCGCGCGGATGACACGCCCGGAACCGTCGAAGCGAGACTGGTTACTTACGAAGAACAAACTCGGCCGTTGCTGGATTACTATCAAGCAGCAAATGTTTTGTTCGTTGTTGACGGCACCAGAGAGCCGGAAGATATTTATGCAGACATTGAGAAAGCAGTGAAGAGTGAAGAGTGAAGAGTGAAGAGTGCCTCGTGGTTTAGGGCGGATTAAACTTGTCACTTTTTACTCGTCACCTTTCACCGTTCTTATGATCATCGGAAAGTCAAAACGTGAGCTTGAGAAGATGCGAGCGGCCGGGCAACTTACCGGACTCGTGTTGCAAGCGCTTCGTAATCTGGTAGGTGTCGGCGTAACAACTTTGGAAATCGATCGCGCGGCGGAAAAGATGATTACTGATGCCGGCGCCCTGCCAACGTTCAAGGGTTACCATGGCTTTCCCTATTCGATATGTGCTTCGGTTAACGAACAGGTGGTCCACGGTTTCCCCTCGGACTACCAACTGCAGGACGGAGACATTTTTTCGATCGATTGCGGCGCGACGCTCGAAGGCTTTGTTGGCGACACGGCGACCACGGTTACGGTCGGAACGGTCAGTGAAGAGACCTTACAACTGGTGCGCGTGACTGAAGAATGTCTTGAGCTGGCGATTCAGCAGTGCCGCCCGGGCAAGCATTTGGGGGACATTGGCGCCGCCGTTCAGCAACATGCCGAAGGACACGGCTATTCCATAGTCCGTGATTATGTTGGCCATGGAATTGGCCGTCGCATGCATGAGGACCCGCAGATTCCCAACTACGGAAAGCCGGGGCAGGGACCGAAAATCAAGGCGGGATATGTCTTTGCGGTGGAACCCATGATCAATCTGGGAACGCATCACACCAAGGTGCTGGCCGACGGCTGGACGGTCGTCACCCTGGATGGTAAGCCCAGCGCCCACGTCGAGCACACGATTGCAATAACCGAGGAAGGACCTGAAGTGTTGACCCGGTTAGCTTCAGCAAAGCCCTCGGAGGCAGTGTTCGCAGGCTCCAATTAGGCCGTAAGTGCAACGGCTGGCGCGCCTTGGCAAAGGCCAATCTGCGTGCTACTATTTGCAGTTTGTCGGTACAGGCATTATTCATTCTGAGAGGATATGGCGAAGGAAGAGGCCATTGAGGTTATGGCAAAGGTCCTGGAGACCTTGCCTAACGCAATGTTTCGGGTGGAGTTAGAAGAGAGTCAGCATCAAGTGCTTGCGCACATTTCGGGAAAAATGCGCAAGCATTTTATTCGCATCCTGCCCGGTGACCGAGTGCTGGTTGAGCTTTCGCCATACGATCTTAATCGCGGTCGAATTACATACCGGTATAAGTGAGTGAAGTTTTTGGGG
>JANMKA010000049.1:0-56773 GCA_031371765.1 Blastocatellia bacterium | reverse complement strand
GCTTTAGCTTGCTCTTCCCGAAAGTACGCAAGCTAAAGCTTGTACTCTAAACTACATGAGATTATTCCACGGCACCGATAACGCCGAGATTCAACGCCCGACGGTTTTAACGCTCGGCGTGTTTGATGGCCTGCATCTGGGCCACCCGTTGATCGTGCGCACTGTGGTTGAAAGGGCGCGCGCGACTGGCGCAGTACCGACCGTAATCACCTTCGATCCCCATCCGCGCGCGGTGTTGCATCCTGAATCGTCTCCCCCTCTGCTGCAAACTCTCGATCAAAAAGTAGAAGGCTTCGGCGCGCTTGGAATTGAGCAAACGATAGTCATTCGCTTTGATGAGAAGTTTTCCCAAATTCGGGCTGAGGATTTTCTGCGCGATGTCGTGAAGGAGCGGCTGCAGGCAAAGGAAGTTTACCTTGGCTGCGGTTTTGCCTTTGGCCACAATCGCGAGGGCAACATTGAACTACTCAAGCGCGTCAGCGAGGGGCTCGGTTTTGTCGCCGACGAAGTTCCCGAAGTCCAGATACGCAGCCAAAGGGTTAGTTCCAGTAAAGTTCGCCGTTTGCTGGCTGAGGGCAAAGTGAATCTCGCCCGGCGCCTGCTGGGCCGGCCGTATGGCGTGGAAGGTCCGGTCGCAAGAGGCGCCGAGCGCGGTCGGGATCTGGGTTTTCCGACAGCCAACCTGCACCCTCACAACCGCGTCATACCCCGCAACGGTGTCTATGTGACCGGAACCCTGATTGCTGGCCAATGGCGGCGTAGTATTACAAATGTGGGTGTGCGGCCGACTTTTGGGGGCGATGCGGAACCTTCGGTGGAGACATTCGTAATGGATTGGGCGGGGGATTTGTACGGCGACGTGGTGCGAGTTCGCTTTTTGCACCGGTTGCGTGACGAGCGAAAGTTTAATTCAATTGAAGAGTTGACAGCACAGATTCAAGCAGACGTGCGACGAGCGCAGAGTTATTTTGCGCGCCAACCGGTGAAGCGTTCGTTGTCGCTGGTTTAGGCAAGGCACGGGACCGCGTCAAAAATTTATATGAAGAATGAGCAAGCATTAGTTCCGGTGACGAGTTTGGTGAAGCGGTCGAATGGAAATTCGGCTGATGAAGCTGCGAATCCCGCGAGTGCCGCTCCCCTGACCGAGGAGTTCGTGGCTGGGATTCTTGCGGGCCGCGGCTTGCGCGGCTGGGTACGCGCCGCGCGAGTCGCCAGGGTACTGGGCTTGTTTACGCTCTATCTGTTTCTCGACACCTACCACATTCGCGCCGACTTTAACCGGCGCATGGCAGAACGGCTCCGCGCTGAAGCGAAAGAGCAGAACTTCCCGACGCGAACGAAAGCGCGTCTGCATGAATTGTTGTTGATCGCTTTCGACAAGGTCGTACGCGCGACGCGCCTGATTATCTTCCGCGGTCGCGAAGGCTCGGAAAACAAAGCCGCGCGACTTGAGAAGCAAGCTGAATGGCTGCGCGGCAGTTTGATCGACCTCGGTCCAACTTTCATCAAGATTGGACAAACGCTGGGAACGCGAGCTGACCTGCTGCCGTTGGCTTATGTGAAAGAGCTGGCGACACTTCAGGACAATGTGCCTGCGTTTCCGACCGCCGAAGCTTTTGCGCGCATTGAAGCTGAGCTGGGGAAAAGCTTGGCCGAGTGTTACTCAGAAATTGATAACGAACCAATCGCCTCGGCGTCTTTGGGCCAGGTTTATCGCGCTCGTTTGTTTTCAGGTGAAGAGGTTGCGGTCAAAGTTCAACGGCCAAACCTGGACCAGATTATCAGTTTTGATGTCGCCATCCTTTACCGAATTATCAAATTGGTGAACCGCTTCTTTCCCAAGGCAAACGAGAACGCTGATTGGGAAGGAATGTTAGGCGAGTTTCACGCGACTGTTTTTGAAGAGATGGACTACGTCAAGGAAGGGCGTAACGCAGATCGGTTCCGCTATAACTTCCGCACCTGGCGAGCGGTTCGGGTTCCCAAAATTTACTGGACGCACACGCGCGGCAGAGTGTTGACGCTCGAATTCATCCGCGGCACGAAGGTTGTCGATATCGAGGCGTTGCGCGCGCGTCGCATCTCTCCCGTAAAAGTAAATCGTCTGCTGGTGCGGACTTATCTGAAGCAATTGCTGGAAGATGGATTCTTTCATGCCGATCCACACCCGGGAAATTTGCTGGTGATGGATTCGGGCCACCTCGCCTTTTTTGATTTTGGCATGGTCGGCCGCATCGATGCGAAGTTGCAGGCGCAAATGATTGACGCCTTCTTTCATGTGGTTGAAAAAAACGTGCAGGGGTTGGGTCAGGACATCATCAACCTGAACTTCCTGAAGCCGGGAGTTGATCCCGAGACAGTGCGCCCGGTAGTTGAACGACTCTTCAAAGTTTATCTGAACCTGAAGCTTGGCGAAGTAAATTTCAAGGAACTGACTTACGACCTGGCTGAGGTGGTCTATGAGTATCCGTTCCGCTTGCCGGCAAATTTCACCTACATCATGCGCGCGCTGATGACGCTGGAAGGCATCGGCATTGTTACCGATCCGGCTTTCAGCTTTTTTGAAACCGCAAAACCTTACGCGAAGGAATTCATGCTGCGGCGTGAGGGAAAGAAATTCCGCAAGCTCATCCTGGATACGATTAGCGGCCGCGAAAACGGCACCACCGGCCTTGAATGGTCGCGGGTCTGGAAACTCACCAAGATGGCCGCGCAGATGTACCTGGGCTGAAATAATGAGCCGCAGAAATCCGCGGCTAATTTTATCTTCGGGATCAGTGCGGGCGGGTCGCCGGCGGTCCCAGTATTCGTTTGAGTTTTACCGTCCGCTGATAGCTTTGAAGAAGAGTGGATAGGTGGCCAGCGATTGGCCGCGATATTGTGGTCGGAAGCCGAAGAGAATAATGCGGCCTTTACCGACCGTTACTTCAACCAGCGCGGCTTTTCCTTTAATTCGATCGCCGCCTAATAGCCAACCGGACAGCAGAGGATTTTTGTTGGTCGGATAGCGAGCGATGATGCGCACGTTTGATGCTGGGATAGCACCAATCCTATCTCCAGGTTCGCGCTGCGCGCTCATTGCGGGCGAGACGCCCGCGGCCCCAGGGATAACTTCAAACACTGGCGAGTCTTCAACCCAGGCAATTGATTCTTTCGGCATATCCCCGGCAAGCGGATTTAGGCCGTCCAACTCGATCTGCAAGATCGAGCCAGGCACAAAAAACTCTTTTTCCGACCATTCTGCACTCAAATCACGAACTGGGAGTTTGAGTTGATCAATCGCGAATTCCGACGCGCGATTCAAACAAACAAGCGTGCCGCCATCTGCAACAAACTGCTTCAGCGCCTTTACGCCTGCAGCGCCTAAGCCGCCGGTATATTCCCTGGGCATAGTTCCCAATGTGTAACCCTTAAGAATGGCCGAGGCGGATTGGTCAGGCAGCACAATCGAATTGTATTTGGTATGTAGGTCGCCAGCTCGAATCTCCGCGTCTTCGAGCGACGAGTATTTGTAGTGTTCCTGGTCCAGGACCCAGCGAGTCCAACCTTCATCAATGGCCGCAACATGGGATTTGTACAGGCCAAGCTTTTCCTCAATCTCGCCGAACCCGGTGCAACTGTTCATCCCGCCTTCTTGCGGCAGGCGATAACGAAAGGGTTGCCGGATCTGACGTACATTCACTCCCATCAGGAGCGACAAAGTATGCGCCGTTACGTCATAAGGCGAGAGGGGATGGCCCAAGCTATCGCGCAAGTCCGGATAGTGCTGATTCTCCAACAGCGCTTTTGCAAACAACCCATACGGTTGGTCCAAGCGAATGACGGCCGTTCCTTGCGGGTACCTAGTTCCCGCCGCCACGAATGGCAAAGGAAAATCAACATCGACGCCGGCGCGATCCAATGCTTGCACGAGATCGGATTGATGGCGTGCCTCGGGAATGATGAAGGCGAACAATTCACTGCTTTTCCGGGAGCGCACGGCTGTGCTGCCAATTTCGTAAAACCGGCGCAACCACTCTTCACGATTGGCCGCAGCCTGGTCCAACAACAAAAATGCCGCCGTAGTCATATAGTTTGTGATGTCGCGCAAATGCCACTCGCCGCCACGCCATAGTGGACCAAAGGTAGCCGACTCTTTTTTTGGATCGTAACCCTCGCCCTTTTTTAGTTGCTCAAACTTAATTGAGACCGGTGTGGCAATTCTGCATGAGGCGGTTTCCGAAAGGACGCGCACGCCGCCGTGATAATGCGAGTAGGCGCGTGAAGGCGACCAGGCATCGTAAGTCGAATTGGTTGTTATCCCTTTGAAACCGGCTGCGCGCATCTCCCGCGCCATGTAGTTTCCGAGTTCGGTATACCCAGCGACTATTTGTTTCGGCACATTCGGCTCGACCGGCGCCATGTACGGCGGCAGAAACATTCGCGAGCCATAATCGCCTTGCTGATGTATGTCGTGGACTATTTGGGGATGCCAGACGTTATGAATTTTTTCAACAGCGATCTGCGTCTCGACCTGGGTGAACGCATACCAATCCCGGTTGTCATCGTGCCCGGTATACTTGTGATAAAGCTCCGGCGGATTTGTGCCTTCGAAGGGCGTGCCCAGGGTTTTGTCGTACCAGTTCTTAACAATGTCGACGCCGTCGGGATTTAGCGACGGCACCAGCAAGATAATTGTGTTCTGTAGAATCTTCTGTATCGCGGGATCGTTGGAAGACACCAGACGGTGAGCGATGAGCATGCTCGAGAGGTACGAGCCAACCTCAGTCGAATGGATGCCGCAGGTGATAAGTACGATCGTTTTGCCGTGCGAAATAAGTTCACCAGCTTTGCGATCGCGCGCTCCCACCGGGCCGAGTTGGCGCGGATCCGCCAGCAGCTCCTGAATGTGCTTGTATTCCTCCAGCCGCGCCAGGTTCTGAGGCGCGCTAATCGTCGCCATCACAAACGGTTGGCCCATGGTCGACTTGCCGAGCTCTTCAAACTTCACTCGATCGCTGGTTTTGGCGAGCGCTGCAAAATATGCATTCACCTGATTCCAGCTCGCCAATTTGCGATCGTCGCCGGGCCTAAACCCGAGAACATCCTGCGGCGACGGGATCTGTTGAGACTGCGTGAGGCGACCTGGTTGCGTCCCGGCACTGAGCGAGGGAAGTAAACTAATCGTCGCTAGTAAAAGCAGTAATGCGAAAGACTTTATGCGCATCAATTTTTTGTGGCTACCGGAGATGATGGGCGAACGTGCCGAGTGTAATCGAAAAAGATGGCGAATCTGTAGGCGCAACGAGTAGCTCGAGTTACACGAAACTTGCCCAATCGGCCTTTAGCCGTGTAAAGTAGCGATGTTTTCAACCCCTACTGCACTCCCCGTTGTACAAACTGAATCGGAGGTCACTTCGGATGTCTTCTGAAAGCATTCCTGCGAATGAGTTCCCGGATCGAGTTGGTTTCAAACCGGATAATCCTTATCTGGAAAATTTCCGGCCATACATTCCTGCGGGCGTGCGCTTGCCTGAATTGACGGCCCTGCCGCTGATTATCGGCACGCTGTTAGGGATGGTCTTTGGCGCGTCTTCGCTCTACCTCGTTCTCAAGGTCGGACTAACAGTCAGCGCTTCGATTCCGGTTGCGGTGATCTCAATCACCATCTTTCGCATGCTTTCAAAATTTGGTATGCGCGACGCGACGATTCTCGAAAACAATATTGTGCAGACGGCCGGGTCAGCAGGCGAGTCGATCGCGTTCGGCGTCGGCGTAACGATGCCGGCCATAATGATTCTGGGATTCGACCTCGAGTTTACGCGAGTGATGCTGGTGGCGATGCTCGGCGGACTGCTGGGCATCCTGATGATGATTCCGTTGCGGCGCGCTTTGATTGTGGCCCAGCATGGTTACTTGAAGTATCCGGAAGGCACGGCCTGTGCTGAAGTTTTAAAAGCCGGCGCTTCCGAGGAATCGCGCGCGGCAGCGGCAGCGGGCGCCGATCCCAACGCCCGGGCTGAAGTGTCTGTGCAGACTGGAGCCAAGACAATTTTCGGGGGCCTCGGAGTTGGGTTCCTTTACCAGGTGCTGATGACGGGACTCAAGGGATGGAAAGACGTGCCGGAAAAAGTTTTTGGCGCGCCGTTCAAATCGGGTTCAGTATCGGCCGAAATATCGCCGGCGCTGCTGGGCGTTGGTTACATCATTGGACCACGCATCGCTTCCATCATGTGCGCCGGCGGTGTGTTGGCGTATCTGGTTCTGATTCCGGCGATCAAGTTTTTTGGTGAAGGCATGACGACTGTGCTGCCTCCCGGAACTATTCCCATTAGCGAGATGAGTCCCGGTCAGATTCGCGGCGCCTACGTGCTTTACATCGGCGCCGGCGCAGTCGCGGCTGGCGGCATCATTAGCCTGTTTCGCTCGCTGCCGACGATCTGGCACGGTCTGAAAGGCGGGCTGGCAGATCTTCGGGGCGGTCAGGCCGCAACTGCGAATGCGCCGCGCACCGATCAGGATATTTCGATGAAGTTTGTTGTCGGCGGCATCATCGCTTTGATCGGAATGATCATGGCTTTCCCGCAACTTGGCTTGCAGGTGAATATTTTTGTCGCCTTCCTGGGCGCTGTCTTGATAATCGCCTTCGGTTTCCTCTTCGTCACCGTTTCATCTCGCTTAACTGGAGAAATCGGGTCGTCGTCGAATCCAATTTCGGGGATGACTGTAGCGACCTTGCTGTTGACGTGTTTGATATTTTTGATCATTGGCTGGACGGGACCCACTTACTACATTACCGCTCTCTCGATCGGCGGCATTGTTTGCATCGCGTCTTCAAATGGCGGCACGACGTCGCAGGATTTGAAGACTGGATTCCTGGTCGGTTCAACACCTCGGCTACAGCAGATAGCGATTCTGGTTGGTGCGTTTGCTTCGGCGTTAGTTCTGGGACCGATTCTTTTGCTGCTCAACGATTCGGCTACGGTTTATGTACCGCGGGTCAGCTTTGAACCGGCGACCAGTAATGTCGTCATCGACCCAACCAAAGCGGGTTCCTTGCCGGCCTATACCGATGAGCTCAAACCGACCACGCCCGGCAACTATCGCGTGTTAAAGAATGAAGCCGGAGCCGCGGCAATTGCGGGTCTGGATCCTGGCGAATACCTGGTTGATGGTTCAGGGAAAGTTGTTTACAAAGTTGAGGAAAATTTCCCGGCCGCGTTAAAAATTGATCCAGCGCAAGCGGGCGCACCGGAAAAGTTGAAGGGGCCGCAAGCGAACTCGGATTCAAATACCTATCACCCTTATCACAAGACGGACACGACCGGTGGACCAGCCGGACGATACCTGGTTAACGACCAGGGCGTTCCTGTTTACCTGTCTGATCCCGGCATCAACGGTATTCACAAAATAAGGCCGGACGGTTCGGCGGTAACAAAGTACGACGCGCCCAAGGCAACGTTGATGTCCTACATCATCAAGGGAATTCTGAATCGGCAGTTACCCTGGGGCCTGGTGCTGTTGGGGGTGATGATTGCCATCGTGCTTGAGATGAGCGGCATTCCTTCACTGGCGTTCGCGGTTGGGGTTTACCTGCCGCTTTCATCGTCGAGCCCGATTTTCATCGGCGGCATGATTCGCTGGGGCGTCGACAAATACCTGCGCAAGAAACTGCAGGACAAACAGTTAACGGAAGACGAGCTGGTCGCCGAGACGGACAAGAGTCCCGGGGTGCTGATGGCCTCGGGTTACATCGCCGGTGGCGCGTTGGCAGCGATCGTAATCGCCATTCTGCAAGGTGTACCGCGGCCGGCGCTGGCAAACTTTAACAAGTCGGTGGAGGACTGGGCCACGCTTCACAATCCACTTTTCGCGGGCGCCAATGCCGATCTGTTGTCCATGATTCCCTTCGTAATCCTGATGCTGTTGCTTTATCTCGTGGGACGTGAGGTTCTGTTAACAACCCGTCCCGAGGCAGTGAAGCGACGTTAGTTCTCTTTCGCTGCGTTTTTTAGTTTATACTTTTCAGGCGCGCTGCTTAGCCCGGAGCGCGCCTTAAGTTTGAGCAAAAGGATTTTCACTGATGCGCCCTCCAGTCACTAATTCCCGGTCATTTCAAAGCGTTGTCCTCATGGCCTTGCTTTTGTTTTCTTCAGCCGTCCTCGTCGTGTCGCAGCAACCGCAGCAGCCACCGCGATCACCGTCGGACACGGTGCGCGAGTTTTACAAGGCGCTGCGCGAGAAAAGATTTCGCGAGGCTTTTGATTTATCAATCTACAAGGCGGCCATTGACCCACTCAAACCGCAGGAGTTTGAAGATCTACGTCCTGATTTTGACAAGATGGCGGCTGTCATTCCCGCGGTGGTGAACATCACCGGCGAGCAGATCAGTGGCGAGGCCGCGACTGTCTTTGTAAAAGTGAAAGAGGGTGACGGTCCGGAACAGGCAGAGCCGGTGACGCTGATGCGCTCCGCGGGCGTATGGGTAATTGGCGACAAGGAAAACCTGGAAGTTGTTAAAAAGGCGGGTAGGCAGTTTTTCTTCAATGCTCGGATAGACACGCATCATGACGAAGTACAGGCCATGCTGACCCGCATCTCGCTGGCCCAGCTCGTCTACAGTCAACAGCACAACGGGCTCTTTGCCGATCTGACAACCTTGATTGCCGCCGGCCTTTTGCCTAAAGACCTGGAAGGTGTTGAGTCAACCGGATACCGTTTTCACATCAACAGCGTCGACGCCGGCAAGAGCTGGAACGCAGCCGCCGAGCCGGCACAATATGGCCGCACCGGCAGGCTTTCGTTTTACATGGACGCCGCTGGCGTGCGCAGTGGCGATAAGAATGGCAAGCCATTGACGCCTTGAAAAGAACTCGCCAGGCGCATAACCGTCGTGTGAAAGCTTTTGCTGACCTTAGTTTTCGTTAAAGCGCCTGCCTTAGAGGCGCTTTTGAAGTTTCTATTGCTTTCCCGCGTGCCGGGTGCCTAGAATGGACCTGCGATTTTCCCCGACGCTCGCTCCCTGATTGCCCTTCCTCTAACAGCGGCACTGATATTTCCGCAGAACTGAGATGTTCGCTGAGGTGTTTTCACAAACTACCTTACCGTTCGGGAATTGTTTGTTGTCTCCTGAGCAGCAGATAGAAGGACGCAAAAAAAATGCCGGAACTAGCACGATCTCTGGTTTCACATTTGCGACGATTTGTCGGCGACCGCCGTCGCACCAAGCGTCAACAGGCGCGGCTGGCTTTCACGCTTTCACTGGCCGGTACGGCAATCAAAGTGAATGGAGCTCGGCAGAGTGCCGCATTGAAGGGACACACGTTGGACGTCAGCGTCGATGGGATCGCGCTGATTGTTCCCAGTATCCTGCTCGGTGAACATCATCTGATTGGGGAGAATCGCAAGCTCAACGTGAAGCTTGAGTTGCCCGAAGGAATGATCGAGATGAAGGTAGCGCCCATCCGTTATGAAAGTCTCGAAGAACACGAAACAGAAACGGGTTACTTAATCGGTGCGAGGATCGATGAGATGAGTGAAACTGATCGCGCGCGGTTCACACAGTACTTGACTGGGATTAACCTGGCCTCATAGTTCGCGGTATCGGAGGCTCTCTCTCAGATCGCCTGGCCCACCCTCTTCAGCATCAAGCAAACTCAAGGCGCCCAAAAGCTTCCGGAACATGGAAGTTGGGTTGCGGCGTGCAGGTTGGTTGCCAGGCGAGATACCGCTCGTCACTTGGGCCGACGCAACGAAAAAGATTCGCGCGCCAGACATCGCCCACTCGCGGCCGCGGAAGTGATTCGCTCCACGGCAGTCGCATGCCGATCAAAACTTCTTCACCGGCGACATGCGCTGCCGCTTTCATGCCTGAATGAAATTCCCAATCGGTGTGGCGCACGCCATCAATCAACTCGATTGCCAGGTCAAGCCATTCGCCCGTTGGCGCAACTTCAAATTCCAGATAATGATTCGGCAGGGTTGCGTCCGGCGCAACAAACAACTCGCAGACGTCTCTCTCCCAAAGACCGATCGTCTTTTGCTTGAGTTGAGGAACGGAACTGGTAATCAGCGGTTCGGTTTGTCTACATTCGAAGCGCACTGTTATCGCATCAGCGGACCATATGATGCGCGCTTCGGCGTAACGCGAAGGCGGAGCGTCTACGCCTGACCAACATCGATGAATAAACGCCGGTTTCGCGGTAGACCACGCCGGATGGTCGAAATCGCCGGCAGAAACGTCGGTTTCTGTGAATGGCGCAACGATCGTTGAGCGGTCCTGCATCACAAAAGACTCCGCACCCAACCACCATCCACCTGCAGCGTGACGCCAGTAATGTAGGACGCTCGTTCCGAAGCGAGGAACGCCACCGCCGCGCCAATCTCTTCCGGACTAGCCAGCCGGCGCATCGGAACCTGGGCAGCCCATAACCCAATCATCTCTTCTTTGGGTTTGCCTGATGCGGCGGCGCGCGCTGTTGCCAATTCCTCCTGCCGTTCAGTTAACGTGTAACCCGGAGCGACGTTGTTTACGGTGACATTGTCCGCAGCGGCTTCGGTCGAAACCGTTTTGGCCCAGCCAGTCAAACCAGCGCGCACCGTATTCGACAACAATAAGCCTTCGATGGGCTGTTTCACTGAAACAGAAGTTATGTTTACGATGCGCCCCCACTTTTGCGATCGCATGCCGGGCAGGACTAGCTTCGCCAGACGAATTGCTGACAGCGCGTTCAACTCAAACGCTTTGCGAAACATATCGAGGTCCGTGTCGGCGAAAGTCGTGGATGGTGGACCACCGGCGTTGTTTACCAAAATATCGACGCGACCGGCGCGTTCGAGCGCGATATTAACAAAGCGTTCCACCGATTCGTTGTCGGTGACATCAGCTCCAAGGCCGGCTACCGCGGCGCCGGTTTCGTCATGAAGTTTTTGCGCGGCCTCGCTCGCGCGTTTTTCGTCACGCGAACACAGGAAAACACGCGCGCCCTCTTTTGCCAATTCCCGCGCCGCTGCGAACCCGATCCCTTTGCTGGCGGCGGCAACCAGTGCCACGCGATCTCTTATTCCTAAGTCCATGATTCCTCTTTTCGATTTGGTTAACTCTTCAGACTGTCTAAACAGGTATCAAGCAGTTTTTCCGGGTCATCATCCTGAAAGACGCGCGCCCCGGTTTCTTTCGAAAATTTCTGCAATAGATAGTCTGCTGCATCCGCCACGCCTCCCGTGCCCCTTAGACAGCCGATGATCTTGCCTTCATCGTGCGCAATCGTGAATTCGTTAAGCGAACCCATGGCTCCGGCAACAAACAAAACAATATCGCACGATCTTACCAGCACTACATTGCGACCCTTCAAACCAAATCCGGTGTAGATAATAAGATCGCAGGCGTCGAGCGGTAGTTTGAACTGTTCAACGTGCGCTTTGCTGTTCTCAGCGGGCGATACCCCAACATGAAACACTCCAGCATCATGTGCCGCCTTGCCTACGACATAAACGATGCCGGTTGTGGCGCCGGTCAGAAGCAACAGTTGGCGCGACGCAATAGTCCGCGCCAACGCTTGCGCTTTTTGTACCAGCGCGCCTTTTGTATCTGGCGAGGAATCGCCCGCCGAGCCCATCACTCCGACCTTGATTTTCATACCTTGCTGGACTGCCGCAGCGCGACGCCGCTTACCTTCACCTACTTGTTACGGACGCGTTCGTTGATTGGATCTAACTGTCCACTCACGTTGCCGATCGCCTCGCCCGGCTCGCGGTTGTCCTGGTCCCACCAGCGTTGTGTAGCAAACCACGCCAATCCGGGCAACAGGAAGAATGCGCCAATGCCGATCGATACGACCCGCGGTGATAGACCAACCGGATCAAGCAACGTGCCGGTGGTGTAGTTTGAAACCGCCATGGTCAGCGTCAACAAAGCCAGTTCGGCGGCAAACACTCGGCCACGAAAATTGTCTTCGACGCCGCGTTGCAGCAATACCGTGGAGAAGACCCACAAGATGCTTCCGCCCGTGTGGGCGATGCCCAGGACAATCAACGCAACTACAAAACTCGTGGACACGCCAAAAGCAATGTAAAAGACGCCGCCGATCAAAAACGCGATGCCGATCGAAAATTGCATGCGCTGCTTGCCTTCGCCGGCGATGCGTCGCGCCACAATTGGCCCAACCGCAGTGCCAATGCCGCGCGCCGCAAACAAAACACCGATGCCGGTGGCGGCACTGTGGCCGACTGGGAAAATCTTTTCGCCAAAAACAGCAAGCAACGTCAGAATGCCGCCACCCATACCCCAAGCCGGTTTTACCAAAAGGAGCGCCAATACTCGCGGTCTTTTTTTAACGTAGCGGACGCCTTCGATAGTTTCTGTGATACCGAGCGCGCGTTTCATTGTTAGTTTTTGTTTCTCACGCGGCGGCCGTTTGGGAATGCGCACGCTCGCAATCAAAGCCGCGGATAGAAGAAATGACATTCCGTCCAGGACGAATGAGACGTCAGTCCCGAATAAACCGGTCACCACGCCGCCGATTGCGGCACCCAACGTCAGCATGGCCGACCAGGTGACCGAAGAAATCGCGTTGGCGGCAACTAACTCGCGATCGGAAACAATTGAGGGGATGACTGCGGTCTTTGCCGGCTCGAAAAAAGTAGAAAAAGCGAGTTGCAACACCGTCAGAAAATAGATGATCCATAACTGATCGGCGCGCCGGACGAACAGGAAACCAAGGACGACCACAGCCCGCAGCAGATCTGACACAATCATGATGGTGCGGCGGTTAAAGCGATCAGCAACAACACCCGACAGCGAGCCAAAAACGAAGCTCGGCACAAAGCGGGCTACCATTAGCAAACCAATGTGCCTGCCGGAACCGGTCAGATTGAGGATGATTGTGTAAAGAGCGATCGTGTCAAACCAGTCTCCCATCTGGCTGACAACCTGCCCCAGCCAGAGCTGGCGAAAGTTTCGATTGCCGCGCAACAGCTCCACGTAACCCGCCGGCTTAGTCGTCGTTATGCTTTTGCTGGCGGCTTTCGCCAAATGTGCCCCCCGCGATCAGAAGAAGCGCGGCCTGAAACGGTTACGCTCAACCAGTTCACTTCACGCTATTCGCTCAGATTGGTGTAACTCACGAAGGTTGCCCTGTCGTTTCGACGTTGTCAACCAATCGGTTATGCAGTCTGACCGAAGCCATCACTCTGACCCGTCACTTTGAACCTGGGCAGCAGCCGTTAAATTTCCTTCTGCAATTCATTTGGAAAAAGCCTCGATAAGTCGACCATCGGCAGCAAGATCACACGTCGCTGCTTTGCGGCACAACAATTGAGAAAGGGAATCGCGCGGCTGAGAAGCTCAGGGCTTCACGGGCTCTCCGCACGGAGCCCGGAGCCGCTAAAATTTCAAGACAGCGCGTGCTTAGAAATTCCTGCGTTACTTTGACAAGCTCTCACCCAGCATGGCGAGCTCGCGAGGCTTGCCGGCTTGCCCCGGTAAAGGGCCAAAGCAAGTTGAGTTGCTCCCAGCTTGCTTTGGCCCATCGAACTGAAGTGAAAGGGCTTATAGACGATGAGATACGACAGCAGGTTCTTGCATTTGAAAAGAAGAGGGAAACGACAGGAGCGCGGATGAATCAGCTCGAACAGACTGAGCAAAATTTCTTTGTAAAGCGTTACCCACTCCTTATCATCGCCGGTGGCGCTTTCATTGCGGCCTGGGCCATTAGTCAAATGCTCTCGCTTGTGTTCCTGGCCATCACGTTGTTTGCCGGGGCACAGGTGATTTATCTCATCTGGACTCGCCTTACTGCGAAGACGCGTGAAACCGAAGAGTTGAGCCGCATGCATTTCGCGACCGCGGAAGCGCTGGCCACAGCCATCGACGCGAAAGATCAGACCACGCATTGTCATGTGCGTCGCGTACAGGTTTATGCCGCAGGTCTGGGAAAAGTTCTGGGACTGGGCTCGCCCGAGATCGCGGCGCTAAAAGCCGGAGCGTTGCTTCATGATGTCGGCAAACTTGCCGTGCCCGCTCACATCATCAATAAACCAGGACGGCTAACCCCGGCTGAGTTTGAGAAGATGAAAATCCACACAACCGTGGGCGCGCAGATTCTCAGTCGTATTGACTTTCCTTATCCGGTAACTCCAATCGTGCGTCACCATCATGAACAGTGGGATGGGCACGGCTATCCTGACGGTTTGAAAGGCGAGCAGATTCCCATCACCGCTCGAATAATCTCAGTGGTCGATTGCTTTGATTCAGTCAGAGAAGATCGTCCCTTCAGGCGCGGCATGACCCGCGACGAAGCCCTCGCTTTTCTGCTGCGCGGTTCGGGCAGTCATTTCGATCCTAACGTCGTTGAATTATTCATTAAACATTTACCTCGGTTTGAATCGCAAATTGCAGCACTTGGATTGCCGCAGCAATTGCCGCCGACTGATACTCATGAACCAATCGAGCTAAACGAAGTTGATATGACGCAAACCCGCGAACGGGGATGTTACATGGCTTACGACCAGATAAAGAGTGCGCACCAGGAAGTCTATGCGCTCTATGAAATTGCCCGGACGTTCGGTTCTTCGCTGGATGTAAAGAACACGGTGGAAATACTGGTCGACAAGGTGGGCCACGTCGTTCCCTTTGATACCTGCGTTGTATATCTCTATGACGAACTAAAAGGCTATGCGACCACTGCGCACGTTGCCGGTCGGAATGCCAAATGTCTCGCCGCGAGATGCGTCAAACCAGGCGAAGGCGTCACGGGTTTCGCCCTGGCTAATCGCAGCCCAATTAATCAACTTCATCCGAGTCTTGATTTCGCCGGTTTGGAAATCGAGCGCGAATACCGCTCGATGGCCTCGTTGCCGCTTTTTAAGGAAGAAATTCTGCTGGGTGCCGTTTCTGTCTATTCAGCGGAACTCGATGCCTATACTGACGATCACATGAGACTGTTGGAAACGGTGACGCGCCTTGCGTCTGACGCACTGTCAAACGCAATGCATCATGCTGTTGCTGAATCGAATGCGCTGACCGATCCTCTCACAGGGTTACCCAACGCTCGATACATTGCGCTGCGCTTTGACGAAGAAGCTTCGCGCGCGCGCCGCACGGACCGACCCTTTCAGGTGGTGATGCTCGACCTCGATGACTTTAAGATCGTCAACGATACGTTTGGGCATAAAGTTGGCGACAAGATGTTGCGCGAGATGGGAAGAATCATCCAGGGGCAGTTGCGCGAATATGATTTCCTGGCTCGATATGCAGGCGATGAGTTCGTAGCGATTGTTCAGGAACTGGTTGGCAATCAAGTAGAGGATCTGCGGAATCGCATCGAAATGGCGGTTTCCGAGTTTTCATTAAAAATTCGCGGGAATGGAGAGGCCCGGGTCGGCATAAGCGTAGGCACCGCCACGTTTGGAATTGAAGGAGAAACGTTGGACCAGTTGTTGGTTGCCGCTGACCAGGCCATGTACCGCGCCAAGTCGAGCCATAAACTCGAAAAAGTTAAGCGCGAGATTGCGGTACCTGACAATCTCGTCGAACTTGAGAGCGATAACCTGGCATCGGTTTCTGTAAATTGATTTTCACAACACTGTTCAGTTTGAGGGCGGGGCTGTCCCGCCCTTTTTCGTTGCTGACTTCTGGTTCTGCTCAACCCGCGGATAAGTCGCGTCCAGGGCGGATGCGAGGCCGGCCACGCAGAATACTTAAGTAGTGCTTTTTCGACAATCTTGACATTAGTGTCCTGCTTCGCTTTCAATCCCTTTGAGAGTTCGGACCGAAGCGTTTCAGGCGACTGAATAGTTTCAACCGGCTCATGGCGGCCAGGGCCACGCCTGACCAGCCATTCATGTCCTGGATTGAAGCATGCCGGCTGCCATTAACCCCTTAAAAAATCCGACCGTCCTGGTAGTTGATGACGATGAGGAGTCGCGCGAACGTCTGCGCGGCGCTTTCGCCGAAGCGGGCTATCGTTCGCTGAGTGCCGACACTTCAGCGTCTGCGTTGCAGGTACTGCGCGACGACCCGTGCGATCTTGCCGTGCTCAGTTTTAACCTTGAGGACGTTGCCGGCGAGGCATTATGCAAACTGTTACGCGCGCGGCCAGCTACCAGCAAAATCCCTATCATCGCGTTGACCAGTGACGACGATGCAAGTCAGCGCGCCCAGGCCCTGGCTGCGGGTGCAGATGAATCGCTTTCGCGATCATCATCAACGACCGAGGTGGTTTCGCGCGCGAATATGCATTTGCGGGCCACACAGCGCGAGTGGGCATTAATCGGCAGCAATCGTGAATTGAGTTTTCTCGCGGATCTTGGGCGTGGTTTGCTCAAGGCTTTCGAGCCGGAACAGTTGGTGCGGCGTGTTGCCGGGGCGACCTACGAAGGTACGGGCGCGGCATTGTGCGCTGCGTTTGTGAAGCTCAGCGACAGGCGCGAAGCCGGGTGTGTTTTTGATCGCGAGGGCAGTGCTGAGGATGCATCGCTTTTGGAAGTTGATCGTGTGCGGACCTGGCTCGATCCGGTTGCAGTTTCGTCATTGTTAACTGACAAGACCACATTCTTCATGCGCGATGAAAAGCATGAAGCGGAGTACGCCTCGCCACTTAAGTTTGGCGGTCGCACCAAGGGTGCGCTCATAGTTGCCTTTGACAAACGCGAAGATTGCGACGAAACAGAGCGCCGTCTGATTGATGCAGCGGCGCAGCAAGCAGCGCTGGCAGCGCACATCTCGTCGCTATACCTGTCGGCGCGCGACGCTTCAACCAGTTTGGCTGCCGAGGTTGAGCGGCGCACCGCCGAAGTCGAATCCCAACGCCGCTTTTTCGAAGCCATCATCGACAGCTTGCCGCTGTCGCTTTATGCAATCAATCGCGATTACCGCGTCGTTGCCTGGAACCGCAACCGCGAGTTGGGCGAGCTCGGTATTCCGCGCGGCTTCGCCTTAGGAAAGAATATTTTCAATGTCTTGACGCGGCAACGACGTGACTTGCTTCAGACCGAGTTCTCGCGCGTGTTTGAGACCGGACAAATCGAACGTCTTGAACACGAGACTACGACCGCAAATGGCGAAGTTAAGCATTGGCTGATTAGCAAGATACCGATGTGGATTGACGCAAACGAACCAGTTTCACACGTCATCACAGTGGGCGAAGACATCAGCGCCCGCGTCGAAGCTAACCGCGCCGTAGCGCGCGCCGAGAAAATCGCGGCCATAGGCCGGCTGGCCGCGGGGGTGGTCCACGAGATTAATAACCCGCTGGCCACAATTGCTGCCTGTGCCGAAGCGCTGGAGTCGCGCGTGAACGACGGAGAATTCAGTGACTCTCCAGCCGTCGCTGACCTGCGCGAGTATCTGGGATTGATTCGCAGCGAAGCCTTCCGCTGTAAGACAATCACGAACGGCTTGCTAGACTTCAGCCGCACGCGCCCAGCCGCGCACGCACCGGTCAGCTTGGGCGACATCATTTCGTCAGCCATGCGTCTGCTGGCCCACCAGCAACGCGCAAACAACATCAATTTTCAGATCGAAACGGCGAGTGATCTGCCGCTGGTTTCTGGAGACGAGGGGCAATTGCAGCAGGCAATCATTGCCTTGGGGACGAATGCGATCGATGCAATGCCCGTCGGCGGCCAGTTGCGAATTGTGAGTTTAAAGAACGGCGAGAACGTCTGCGTCGAAGTGAGCGACACCGGCGCCGGCATTCCTGCCGAGAACGTTGCAAAGATCTTCGAGCCATTTTTTACGACCAAAGAAGTGGGCAAAGGCACCGGTCTTGGACTAGCGGTTTGTTATGGTATCTTAACCGAGCACGGTGGCAGTCTCGACGTGCAATCCACACTCGGTGTTGGTACAACTTTCACGATTTCACTCCCGGCAATAATCCCCGATGGAGAGTAGGATTGAGCGAACAAAAATCAGCACGCATTCTGATTGCCGAAGACGAAGCGAATCTTCGCCTCGTTTTGCAAAAAGAATTGGAGCGGCTCGGTTATCGCGTGCAGGTCGCGCCCGATGGCGAAGCCGCGTTGCGTAAACTGGAAGAGAGCAACGTCGATGTTTTGCTTTGCGACATCAACATGCCGCGCATTGACGGCATGGAGGTCTTGCGGCGCGTGCATGAACGGCCCAATCCGCCCGAAGTAATCATGCTCACCGGCCAGGCCACAGTCGAAACTGCGGTTGAAGCCATGAAACTCGGCGCTTATGACTATCTCACCAAGCCCTATCGCATAACAGAGCTCGACATTCGTGTGAAGCAGGCGGCTGAGAAGCGCCGTTTGCGCGTCGACAATTTGCGCCTACGCGAACAATTGGCGCGGCAGTCGGGCTTGCCTGAGATCGTTTCGGTTTCTGAGGCAATGAAGGAAGCAGTGCGGTTGGTCGAACGCGTCGCGCCTTCCGATGCGTCGGTTTTGATAACTGGCGAGTCAGGCACGGGCAAGGAATTAATCGCTCATGCCATTCACCGCTTGTCGAACCGCGCGGATGGATCGTTCATCGACATCAACTGCGCTGCGTTTCAGGAGTCGTTGTTAGAGTCGGAACTGTTTGGTTATGAAGCCGGCGCGTTTTCCGGCGCGAAGGGTCGCAAGCTCGGACTTATCGAACTCGCCGATGGCGGGACACTGTTTTTGGATGAAGTCACTGAATTGCCCGCACAGCTGCAGGCGAAGTTACTGCGCGCGATTGAGACGCGCACCTTCTTCCGCGTCGGCGGCGTCCGCAAGGTTGAAGTTAACGTGCGCATCGTGGCCGCGACTAATCGCAATCTCGACTCGGTGGTTGCTGATGGATCATTTCGTTCGGACTTGCTTTATCGCATCAACGGTTTTCAAATCGATCTGACCCCACTGCGTGAACGCTCAGAAGATATTGAACCACTCGCGCGTTATTTGTTGACTTATGTTGGCGGAGCAACCAAACCGGAACTTGATCCACAGGCACTCGAAGCATTGCGGTCTTACAGTTGGCCAGGCAATGTGCGGCAGTTGAAGAATTGCCTGGAGCGTGCCGTGATTCTCTCGAACAACGGTCGCATAACTGTGAGCGAATTGCCGCCAGAAGTAGCGCGGCCGACGGCATTTATTCCCATGGTCCAAGCGGCCCCCCAAACGGGCGCCACGCCGGACTACGCTGGCAACGCGGCGAACACCTCGCCCGCTTCGCTACGCGACGTTGAGCGCCAACAGATTCTGGCGGCGCTGGAACAAACCGGCTGGCATCGCGGCAAGACCGCTGAGATCCTCGGCATTTCATCCTCAACACTCTATCGCCGCCTGCGCGACTACAACCTCGAACGAAGAAATGGATAGCAGTCATCAGGACTGGCTGATCATGACAAAGCAAGCGGACATGGGCACCAGAGTCTCGTTCAACTTCCAACTATTCAAGTTAATTTTCGCGGTACCAAAGAGCTAGGCCAGGGCATTCTTCAGCATCTTCCGATCGATCTTACCGCGATCGTTTTTGGGCAGAGAATCCACGAATTCAATCCAGCGTGGGTATTTGTAAGGTGCGAGGTGAGCTTTGACGAACGCTTTGAGTTCTTCGGTGAGTCGATCCTTCGAACTGTCTCTTGTTGAGCTACTGTCCTGATCGGCGGGCAAGACGCCTGCGGTCCCAGTGTTAAGTTGACTTTGGACATTGGACAGTGGACTTGGGACGAACCCTTCTCTTACTACGATGAAGGCTTTTGGTTTGATTAGGCCGTCGCCACCTTCAGCGCCGATGACAGCGCACTCGAGCACGGCTTCATGTTGCAGCAGACAATTCTCAATCTCGGCGGGAGCCACAAAGATGCCCGAGACTTTCAACATGTCATCGGTGCGGCCGTGGTACCAGTAATATCCGTCGTTATCGACATGGAACTGATCCCCGGTCGTACACCAGTCGCCAGCAAAAGTCTCTTTCGATTTCTCGTGCGCGTTCCAGTAACACAGCGCTGCGGAGTCCCCTTTTATTTTCAGCGTCCCCATCTCGCCGGTTGAAACTTCTTTGTCCTCGGCATTGACGATTCTGGCTTCATAACCTGCAACAACCCTCCCGAGGCTGCCCAGCTTTACATCTCCCGGGCGGTTGGTGATGTAGATATGAAACATCTCTGCTGAGCCAATGCCGTCGTAGATCTCGACACCTAAGATTTGTTGCCAACGTTGGTAAAGCTCTGGCGGCAAAGCCTCGCCGGCTGAGTAACAGAAACGCAAACTCGAAAGATCATGTTGTGCCGCAGAATCGGCGTTGAGCATTGAATTGATCATCGTCGGCACGGTCGTCAGAATTGTCGGGCGATAGCGGGCGATTACTTCAAAAAGTTTTTCCGGAGTTGAGCGTTCAGAAAATAAAACAGTGGCGCCGCCGACCGCAAAAGGGAAGAGCAAGTTAGTACCGGTCGCGTAACCAAAAAATAGTTTGGGAACGGAGACCGTCAAATCGTTTTCGTTAACCCCGATTGTGTGCTTGGCAAAGACTTCGGTGTTGAAAGGCAGATCGTGTTGCAGGTGCACAGCGCCTTTTGGGTGACCGGTCGACCCAGAAGTAAACAACCAGATAGCGATATCGTCGCGCTGCGTATCGGCGGGAATGCATTCGTCTGACTCACTCAGCACCGCGCCGTCGAAAGATTCCCAAAGCAACCCATCGTTAGTGAAGTCGACGTCGTCATGCTCGCGTCCGCCAACAACTAAAACAGCGCACAGATGCTTCGCGGCAGCCGTCGCTTCGTTAAAAGTCTTCAGCAGTGATTCATGGATAACGGCGACGCGCGCGCGGGTATAGTCGAGATAGTATTTGTAATCTTCGGCGGGCAGCAGCGGGTTAACCATGGTGATTACCGCGCCGATGCGGGCCGCGCCAAACCAGGTCCAGACAAACTCTGGACAATCGGGCAGTACAAGCAGGACTCGATCTTCCTGCTCGACACCCAACTCGCGTAAAGCATTCCCGACACGATTCGACATGCGTGCCGTATCGCCATAGCTGAAAGTCTGATCTTTGTAATAAAGACAGATCTTGTTTTCGCGGCCCTCCTCCAGATTGTGATAGAGGAAGTAATCGGCCATGTTGAAGCGTTCAGGGAATTGGAGCGACATTGCAGTTCAGATGTTACTCAACGCGCACGCGCTAAAGGCGCTATCGCTTTTCCATGGAGGCGATAATGAAACTACTCAGGCGCAGTTCGTCGTCGTCAGTCATCGACGTAAAGCGCACTGCAAAACCAATCTCAAATGCGGCTTCGACGACCTCGGCCCACAAGACAAAAGGCTCACCTTCGGGGGCCTCGATTTCTAAACGCACCAGTTCCTTTGGCTCAACTTTGCCACCGGTAAGCACGAAACAACCAGTCTTGCTGAGGTCGGTGATGGTCGCTGCTTGTTGCGACAGCACGCCTTCCCAGCGTGCCTGGAGGTTAACCTTTACTCGTGGCGATCGTCGTCGTTCGTCAGTCATGAGGGCCCTTAAGTTCGTGGCACAAATTTCAGTTTGTGTCGCGTGCGTCGAAAAACACAGACCAAAGTCTATGCCACTAATTGATCTTACTCTTTGGCAAAGGGGCAGCCGCCTTCGCCGTGTTTGGTATCGAGATAGGTGCGCGCTTCCCACAGCTCGGGAAAGAATTTCTTGTTCAGCGTAGTCCGCAGATAACCCACGCCTTCGGAGCCACCAGTACCGCGCTTGGTGCCGACCATGCGCTCGACCATCTTGATGTGGTGCGAACGCCAGAGCGAGAAGTATTCATCGTGCTCCAGCAACGCTTCCGCTAGTTGAAACTCTTCCGGGCGTTCTTCAAAGTGAGTCAGAACTTCCAATACAGCCTGCGTGCGTTTGCCGTAGCGCCGTTTGCTTTCGGCCTCGTCGGCTGTATTTTCATTACCAGGCGCATCCAGACTACGAGCGCGTAAAGCAGCATAAAACGCGTCGGCTAAGTCCGGGCCAGCGAATCGTTTTTGCAAGCGCTCAGACGCAAACTCATCGTTGCGAAACTCATTAAGGATGTTTTCCTGCTTCAGTCCCGAGGCGAATTCGATTTCGCGAAACTGCATTGACTGAAAGCCACTGGCCGGATTGAGCTCGTCGCGAAAGCCCAGGAAACTTATCGGCGTCATCGTTTCCAGAATGTGAATTTGATTGATCAGCAGCTTTTCAATCTCGACGACGCGCCGCAACGAGCGCGCCGCCGCCGTTAAACGATTCTCATTCGTTTGGCTGATTACCGCATCGATCTCGTGCAGAATTTGCTTGAACCAAAGCTCGTAAGCTTGATGAACGGTGATGAAAAGCAACTCGTCGTGATGCGCCGGATCAGAGAGACAGGTTTGCAACCCAATCAAATCTGCTACGCGCAGATATTTGTTGTAAGAAAGCGGGGCATTGCTGCCGTAATCGTTTGGCATTGGTCTCTGTACTTTGTACTTTGAACTTCGACCTTTGTGCTAATGAACAACCCCAATCGCGGAAAGGGAAACAAAGATCAAAGTACCAGGATCAAAGTTCTTTTGTCCCTAGAACGCTGCGCCGGCAGTTTCATGGCTTGCGTATGCGCGGGTGTCACGAATGACTTTCATTTCATTGATAACCAACTCGAGTTCTTCGTCTTTGGTGTAAAAGTGCGGCGAGATGCGCACGCCGGCGCCCGGACGATAGTCAACAATAAACTCTCGGCGAACTAATTCGCCGGTCAAAGCAGCGGCGTCTTCATGTCCAATCGTAATTGTGCCGCCGCGATTCGCGGAATTCTGCGGACTGGTTACCGTGAACCCGGCTTCCTTTGCCAGTTCGATCAAATGTGTAGTTTGCCGCACACTCTTTTCTCGAATTCTCTCAACACCGATCTCATTAATTATCTTGTAGCCAGATTGCGCCGCATATAGAGCCGGAATCGCCGGCGAGCCGTGCAGAAAACGCCTGATATCTGTCGCGTAGTGCAACTCCGTCTCGAATGCAAACGGTTGTTCGTGGGCCATCCAGCCGGTAGTTTTCGGCTCGAGTTGGTTTTGCAAATCAGGTCGAACATAAAGATAACCTGCGCCCGGCCCGCCGCAGAGCCACTTCACCGAACCGCCCGTGGCAAAATCGACATTGAGTTCTTTCACATTGAAGGGCACTGTGCCTGCCGATTGATAAGCATCGAGCACAACCATCGCGCCGACTTCATGTGCGCGTTCCGTAATCGCTTTCGCATTTTGCAGAAAGCCACTCTTGAACAACACGTGCGAGAAAGGAACCAGCAAAGTCTCTTCATCAATCGCTTCCAGAAAGCGTTCAAGCGAAACCGTGATGCCGTCATCAGAAGGCACGGTCTCAATTCTCAGTTTGCCGTCGCGCGCGTGCGCTGCGTAGACATACATGACTGAAGGAAAGTTGAGTGCCGAATAGACAATCTTGTTTCTTTTGGGCGTAGGCTCGAGGCAGGAGAGAATTAACGATTGGCAGATGGAGACGTTCTGATGCATCACGGTTGTGCCGGGCTCGGCGCCGATGATGGAGGCGATCTCGTTGCCGACCGTTACCGGCATGTCCCACCAGCCTTCAGCCCAGGCGCGCACGCCGCGCGTGGCCCACACGTCTGCGTATTCGTGCAAGCGATCGTAGGTGCCCTTCGGCATCGCCCCCAGACTGTGCGAGATTAAATAGACAGTCTTGTCGAGGATCGGAAACTCACTGCGCCACTTTAGTAGTTCGTCGGTCAAAAAATTCTCCGCTTAGCTCTTGAAGATGAGTTTAATTTAACATAACAGACGGTAAATGATCTTTCGGCCGAAGCAACTGACTCTAGCACGCCAGACTTGGCTGTTTTATGGAGTGCGCCGGCCTGGCCGCGCTTTGGCCCGAATCACGGCTTCAAGAGTGCAAGTGAGTATCAGGTTACGGTTGGCCAAAGCGCCGCCAGGCCGGCGCACTCCAAAATAAGGAAGGCACGCCTGCCGTGTTAAAGTGACTTCGCAGCCATGTGGAAATTCAAGAATCCAATCCGTCACGCGATTCCTGAAACACGCTGGCCAACTGCCGCGGAAGCTGAGCGCTCGTTTTTGTTTCAGCCGGTTCGCATTGGTCCGCTGGAATTGGAAAGCCGCACCTGGGTGCCGGCGATGGTTCCCTGGCGCGCGACCGATGATGGCTTTGTAACGCAGGACAACCTCGATTGGTATCGACGATTCGCGGCCGGGTGCCCGGGCGCGCTGGTGGTCGAAGCGACCGGCGTGCGTGATATTCCCAGTGGTCCATTATTGCGCATCGGCCATGATCGGTTTCTGCCGGGACTAAAGCAGTTAGTGCAAACGGTAAAAGAAGCAAGCGGCGGTCATAGTAAGCTCTTCATTCAAATTATCGATTTTCTCAGCGTGAAGCGTCGACCGGAGCGCGAAAAATACTTCGCACGGTTTCTGGACTTGAGCGAACACCACCGGCGCGCGCTGGCCGAGGTTAGCAACGACAATCGCTGGCTTAGTGCCGCGGAAAGCGAAGTGCGCAATCACCTGAACGGAGCTGCGGACGAAATTCTTGACCAGGTACTCAGCACGCGCGAGTTGGAATCGTTGCGGTTTGGTTATCGCGAGAGCGTTACCGATATCGACCTGCCGCATGTGCGCGAATTACCTAAAGTCCTGCCGCAAATGTTTTCCGCTGCGGCTCGACGCGCGCGGGAGGCAGGATTCGACGGCGTTGAATTGCATTACGCACATGCTTACACGATGGCTGGCTTTTTGAGCGCGCTTAATGATCGCAGCGATGGTTATGGTGGGCCGCGCGAAAGTCGCGTGCGTTTGCCGTTGGAAGTTTACCGCGCAGTGCGAAAGGAAGTTGGCGACGATTATGTAGTTGGGGTGCGTTTCCTCGGTGATGAGGTGATTGCTGGCGGTAATCGTATTGAGGACGCGAGGTATTTCGGAATTGAGTTTGCGCGGGCGGGCTTTGATTTCCTGTCGCTCTCGAAGGGTGGAAAGTTTGAAGATGCGCAACAGCCGAAAGTTGGCCAGGCGGTTTACCCTTACACGGGCCAGAGTGGCTACGAATGCATGCCGACAGTGCTTTCAGACGCGGTCGGCCCTTTCGCACGCAGCGTTCCGCTCGTCGCTGCCATCAAGCGCGCGGTGAACGAAGCTGGTTTCAATACGCCGATGGTTGCAACGGGCGGCATCGGCACCTTCGAACAAGCCGAATCCATTTTGCAAAACCGGTACGCGGACATTGTTGGTTTCGCGCGCCAGGCGCTGGCCGATCCTGATTGGTTCGTGAAGGTGAAACTCGGAAGTGGTGAAGAGGTCAGGCGCTGCACTTATACCAACTACTGCGAAGCGTTGGACCAGGCGCACCGGCCGGTGACCTGCAAGCTTTGGGATCGGATGGATTTGAATGAAGAGGGAATCGCAACGGTCGATGATGGGCGGCGGCGCATGTTGGCGCCCGAGTGGAAAGAGACAGTCGGCAGAAGGCAGAAGAGAAATAACGAAGAGTGATCGAATGGGTTCTGCCTACTGCTTACTGCTTACTGCCTTCTCAGCCTCATAGCGCGCGATGAACTCAGGGTCGCGCCGTTTCAAATCCTCGCGATCAACCCGTCCGCTGCGAGTCATCAACGAATAAGCCAACTCAATCGGACTGAGATGAAGATAGTCGCGCGCGTTTTCAAACCAACGCATGCTGTCCTGCGCCGCGGCTTGATATGTTTCAATCACCGGCTTGCGCGTCGTCTCGAATTCCTCAAGTGCAGCGCGCACACTCTCCTTCTTTTCAAAGCAAGCGAAAAGCGCAATCGCGTCTTCCAGCGCCAGTTTGGTGCCTGAGCCGATTGAGAAATGGGCGGTGTGCAGCGCATCGCCGAGCATTACCACATTTGCAAACGACCAATTTGCATTCTTCACCAGCAGGAAATTAAGCCACCTCGAATTATTCGAAAGCAACGGCTGACCCGCCAGATCCACAGCAAATACCTTTTCAAGATAGTGTCGGGTTTCATCGTCGTTCATTGCAGCGAACCCGCCGGCGTCCCAGGTTTCCGGATCGCATTCGATGATGAACGTGCTGGTAGTTTCGTTGAAGTTGTAAGAGTGCGCCGCAAAGACGCCCCCTTCGTTTTTCCGAAATGTCAGCGTCAGGCCGTGGAACAGCTTATTGGTGCCATACCAGATGTAACGATTGGGACGAAGGTCGAGCGAAGGACGAAACCTATCGGCATATTGCTTGCGCGCCGTGCTGTTAACGCCATCAGCCGCCAGCAGCAGATCGCAATCGGCGCGCAACGACTCAAGGTCAGCAATCTCGTTGCGGAAGAGTAATTGGATACCAAGTTGCTCGCAGCGTCTCTGCAGAATTTTGAGCAACTGGAGCCGCGCAATTCCGGAAAAACTGTTGCCGTGGATCGAAATCTTTTCGCCACGATGGACTACGTCGACATTGTCCCAGGCCGCGAAATTCCGGGTGATTTCCGCATGTGTTTCTTCATCAGCTGCACGCAGGTTTGCGAGTGTCTTCCCGGAAAACACGACGCCCCAACCAAACGTGTCATCAGGCCCATTACGTTCGTAGACGGTGATCCGGTGGGCGGCATCAGCCTGCTTCATGAGGATGGCGAAATACATTCCCGCCGGTCCGCCACCGATAATGTTGATTTTCATTTGGAAGCAGGACAGGTCAGGCCCGTCCAGGTTGGTTTGAAGTTGCAGGGACAGGAATGTCCGTCCTACTCCTTCAACAACTGGCCCGCAATGATCAGTTTCTGAATCTCCGAAGTCCCCTCATAAATTCGCAGCGCGCGAATGTCTCGATAGAGGCGTTCCACCACGCTGCCTCGCACGAGCCCGGTGCCGCCATGAATTTGCAGTGACTGATCGATGATCCGCGAAGCTGCTTCAGTTGCAAATAGTTTTGCCTCACTCGCTTCTCGAGTGACGCGCGCCGCTGACGTGTCTTTTAGATAAGCAGCTCGATAAACCAACAGCCTGGCGGCATCAAGTTCCGTTACCATATCCGCAAGTTTTTCCTGAATTAGCTGATGCTCAGCCAGCAATCGCCCGAACTGTTTGCGGCTTCCGGCGTAGCGCACCGCTTCGTCGAGCGCACGACGCGCCATGCCACAGGCCGCAGCGCCGACGCTGGCACGGAAAGTATCCATGGTGCGCATGGCCAGCAGAAAGCCATCGCCTTCCGCTCCCACCAAATTGTCGGCAGACACGCGGCAGTCCTTCAGTTCAATCTCTCCAATCGGGTGCGCCGACAGCATCGACGTGCGCTCGATCACATTAAAGCCTGCCAGCTTTGAGCCAACGACGAATGCGGATAACGCGGCGCGGCCATTCGCATCCGTGCCGGTACGCGCAAAGACTGTGTAGAAGTCGGCGATGCCGGCATTGGAAATAAAGCGCTTGCTGCCATTAATGACATAACTATCACCATCGCGCCGCGCGGTCGTTGTGATCGAGGCGACATCGGAACCGGCATCGGGTTCAGTTAGCGCAAACGCGGCGATCGCTTTGCCTTCAGCGGCGCGCGAAAGCCAGAAATCGCGCACGTGTTCGGGTGCGGCTTGGCTAATCGCGTAGGTGCCGAGGCCCTGCATCACGAAAGCGACATCAGCGAGCGGTGAAGAGTAGGCGAGCGCTTCACGAATCAGACAAAGCGCACGCACGCCGAGGTTGACGCCGGGATCGGCGACTGCGTAACGCAGCACGCCCGCTTCCGCGAGTATGCCGACGTATTCGCGCAGGCGCGCATCAACGTCCCGCTCTTCAATCGCAGTCGGCTCGATTTCAAGCCGGACGAAGGTTTCCATGTCGCCGGCCAGCGTCAGGTGTTCCGGATTCAGAAAGGGAAGTTGGGCGATGAATTTATCCATAATATTTAACAACGAACTTTGTACTTTGAACTTTGTGCTTTGATTTTCATCCGGTTCAGTGGTGAACATCGACGGAAGCAAATGCACAGTACAAAGTTCAAAGCACCAAGTTCAAAAAGACTCATTCAAACTGGGGCGTTCGCTTCGCGACAAACGCTTCGTATGCCTCGCGATAATCGGGATGCTGCATGCAGATCGCCTGCGCCTGCGCTTCTGATTCCAGAGCGGCATCCAGGTTCATGGGCATTTCGCGGTTCAGCATCTCTTTAGTCTTGGCGAGCGCGAATGCCGGGCCTTTCGCAATTCGCTGCGCCAGCTCGTTTGTTGTCTGTTCCAGTTCTGCCGGCGGGACGACGCGGTTATAAAGTCCGATTCGTTCTGCTTCGGCAGCCGAAATAAAATCGCCGGTGTAAAGCAACTCAGTCGCTTTCGCGAGACCGACAACACGCGGCAACAAATAAGCAACGCCCATGTCGGCGCCGGACAACCCGACTTTTACAAACAAGAATGCAATTTTCGCAGCTTCGCAGGCGATGCGAATATCCGAGGCGAGCGCAATGCAGGCGCCGGCGCCGGCGGTGGTGCCATTAAGAGAGGCGATAACTGGTTTTGGCAGAGCGCGCATGTTGGATATTAGCTCGCACGTCATGCGCGTAAACTCCAGCAAGCCTTCCATGTCGCGACTGAAAAGCTCACCGATAATGTCATGCACGTCGCCACCGGAACAGAAAGCCCGACCCGCTCCTGTGATCACAACAACCTGAACATCTTTTTCATCAGCGAGCGCGGCGAAGACATCAGTCAGTTCGCGATAAACTTCAAACGTCAGTGCGTTGAGACGTTCCGGACGATTGAGCGTGATGGTTGCCACGCCGTCTTCGTTCTTTTCAAAAAGAAAACTTTTGGGATTTAGCATTCAAATGGTGATGAACTAAGCGGGCAGCACCGCGATCGCTTCAATTTCAACTTTTGCTGCATCGTCCAGCAGACTCTTCACTTCTACCAGCACCATCGCGGGAAAGTGCTTGCCCATGTGCGCGCGATAGCGTTCGCCAACTTCGCGCAAGCGCCCGTTGTATTCATTCTTATTAACAACGTAAATCACCAGCCGTGCGACGTTCTGAGCCGTGCCGCCGGCGGCAGTCACCACAGTCATCACATTCCGGAGCGCCTGATCAAATTGTTCGGCGAAGTCGCTACTCACTAAAGACTGCTGCTGGTTCCAGGCAATCTGGCCCGCCACAAACAACAGCCTGCCACCCGCTTCCGCCAGGATGCCGTTTGCATACCCGTGCGGGGCTCCCAAAGATTCCGGATTAATGAACTGGAAAGTCATCAGACGTGAGTGTAACGCAAACCGTTAGTTTGCGCGCAAGCGGATCGGTGACTTTGAGGCCAGGAAAAGAAAAAGGGCCGCCTGGTTGAATGGCGGCCCAAAAAGAATCTTGCAAGAAGAGTTTTCTAAAGAACTTGATCCAGGCTCTTGGCAAGTTGTCCTGCCAGGTTACCGTTCGGATCGAGTCCGCCAATTGGTGCGCCAACCGGATTGCCTTGCTTGTCGATAATCACGATCGAAGGCAACTGATCGATGCCAAACTTTTTGGAGGTCGCGCCATCCGGATCGCGCAACACGGTCACCTTCAATCCATACTTAAGCGCGAACGAACGCAACTGATCGTCGGTGGCAAAGTTCTTCGATTTCTGATCTTCCGACTCGGTGCTGACCCAATAGACCACCACGCCGCGATCGCTGTATTCGTCAGCGAGTTTTCTGACTCCGGTCAACTGCGTTTTGGAAAGCGGCAGCCAGGAAGCGCCAAACGCCAACACGACCACTTCGCCGCGCAGACTGTCGGACGTAATTGTCTGGCCGTCGATCGAGCGCAGGGAAAAGTCCACTGGCCCGTGGCCTTGGGCCACCGCCAACGAAGCGGCCAGCGCCAACACCATAAACAGGGCAAACAGGGGTTTTCGGTTTCTCATTTACTCTCCTTTGCCCAAGCCAATTGGCTGGGCAGTGCGTTAGATGAACGGGGCAAGGTTTTAGTTGGTCTCCTCCCTGGTCCTGCTTGGTATCGTTTGCAGCTCAGGAAGCGGTGCTTTTCGCTGGCAAAACGCCAAAAACCTCCAAGTGCAACGACCGGTAATCATCCCACGTGTCCATGTCTCGCGCAATATAATTCGAATTAACTGGAACGCGCGTCACTTCGCTGCGATGTGCGTCGAAAAAGGACTTGAGGCCGCGAGCTGGATCGAGGTCAAGAAGTTCGCTGCGAAAACTCAGATCGATTAAGACTGGATGACCGCCGCGTCCCTGGTTTGTGGGAATGACAAGTCGCGCGCCGACACGCCACTCCTGGATCAGCCGGGTTACAACTTCGTCAGGGACCGCCGGGTGGTCCACCGGAGTAATGAGGACCGCCTCGGATTCATTTGCCAACGCTTGTACTCCATGATGGATTGAAGCTGCCATCGCGCTGTCCGCGTGTGGATTGGTTGCGAAGATGACGTCGCCATCTTGCAGCTGGGATTCTATTTCGGCGGCGCGATGTCCGACGACGACAATGATCGTTTCAACGCCACCCTGGCGAAGATATTCAATGGTCGATTCGATGACGGTTGTCTCGCCGAAAGGAAGCAAAGGCTTGAAAGCACCCATGCGGCTGGATTGACCAGCGGCTAAGATTATCGCGGCAATCTCGTTGGGTTTTGGTTCTTCGTTGGTCTTTGGTTTTGGCTCTTTGGTCTTTGTCATTGTGTTGGGGTCTCAGTTGGTTAAATGCCAAGACCAAAAACCAAAGCCCAAAGATCAATTGGCTAACTAGTGGCAATAGCGAGTTGACGTAAAGCGCGAAGCGTGTATTGCCGCGCCATCTGTTTGCGCCAATTCATGACGAAATCGGTGTTGTCGAGCGGACGGGCTTTAATGTAAGCAGCTTCGGCAGCAGCTTGGATGTGGTCGTCATCGAAGGCGTGGCCTATGAGTGCGGCGCCTGCCTCAACGATCTGCAGCGGTGAAGGTGCGATACCCCCGAGAACTATCTTCGCGTCTCGCACTGTACGGTTACCGTCAGCGTGGCCATTTTCAAGCTGCACGTAGGCGGCCACACCCAACACCGGAAAATCGAACGCACCGCGGCGACGAAGTTTCTGATACGAAGCACGCCACCCGTTGGTTGGGGGCAAATGAATATCGACGAGTAACTCGTCCGGCCGCTTCTTCAAATAATCAATGCCGTCATCGTTATAGAAACCGGCCGCGTCAATCATTCGTTCACCCAACGTCGATGCCAAACGAAACTTGGCGCCAATCGCCACCATGACCGGAACCAAATCTGAAGACTGAACGGCCCAACACTTCGAACTGCCCGGCGCCACCCAGCAAACGTCGCCGTCCTTCTTCAAACAGAAGTTAATGCCTTTGCGCCATTCGTAATTCTGATCGTAATAGTTGCAGCGAGTGTCGAGCAGCAGATTGCCGCCAATCGTTCCCATGTTCCTGAGGATGGGCGTGGAGATCGTGCGCGCGGCTTGCGCGATAACCGGATAGTCGCGATTGATCAGCGGGTGTTCGACAATGTCAGTTAGCGTCACCGAAGCGCCGATGCGTAAGCCTGATTTGCCGTCGCCCGTGATTTGGTTTAACTCGGGCACGCGCATCACGGAAATGACAGTGCGCGGCGTTTGTTGCCGGCGTTTCATATTTGGATACAGGTCCGTGCCGCCGGCAACAAACTGCGCTGTTGGACCAACATCGCCGACAATCTTCACCGCCTCCGCAATAGTGCGCGGCACGCGATATTCAAATTTCGGAAGTCGCATCATAGCTGCTTCAGGTACTCCTTGCTCCTATTCGGATTCGACTCCTGCCAGTTGCAAAACCGACGCGGGCGTTCGCGGTTCGCCCTTGAAGAAGTCTTTCGGAACGCCGCGTGTGAGCGCCCAACGATCCAGCCACGAAATCCCGCCTGCACCGATAAACTTGTCCGGTGAGGTGTAGGCTTTGTCCTTCAAGGCAGCTTCAAGCGTAATGAATTTGTAGCCGCGCTTTTGCAGCATGGCGACGATGTCTTTGAAGTGATCTGCGTTAATTGCGTTGGCATGCACCAGCAAGACCTGTTTGATATCGCGGCCGAAGAGTTTGTGCGACTGGTTCTCGTAGTAAGCAAACTTTGCTTCCATGTAGGGCACGTAAGCATCCGCGACCTGCTTCATGGCAGCCGAGTCGTTTGCGTCCCGGGCATTATCGTAAGCGCGCGCGAAGATCCATTCCGAGTTATCAATCGTAACCGGAGCAACCGAGTAGCCATGCGAATGGAGAAACGACACAAACTGGTCACGCGTCTCGACTGACCGGCCGGTGTGGAGAAAAGGATGGCGAAAGTAGCGGAGCTGCTTTTGCCGTTGGGCCATCATGCCGCGAATTAACGTTTCGCCGCGCAGCACGTCCGCTTCGAAATCAGCAAGCGGAGTGGAGTTAAGCGAATGATGCGAGTAACTGTGATTGCCCAACTCCAGCCCGGCATCGAGCCAGGCTTGCAACAAGGCGACGCGCGCCGGGTCTAATTCGTTATTACTGTAAAGTTTGGTTTCATTCACAAAACCAATTATTGGCGCCTTGCTTTCCTTGAATGTAGCTAGCAGCTTGTTGGTGATTTCAGCCCAACTCTTATCGTCACGCAGAGTTGAAATGACGGGCAGATCGTCAAACGTTATTGCAACCTCCAAGCGTCGCGGTGCTGCCCCTCCGCTGGTGGTTGGCACCCACGCCGCAACTAGCAGGATCAAAATTGACAGGCTTTTCTTTAACATACAACGACCCTTACAAATGCGCTTCGCCGCGCAGCAGCTGCCGACCTGCGAAAGTCATTTTGATCTTGATGATGGGTTGGTCGGGATGCGCCGGGTTCCCGATCACTCGTTGATTCATACAATCAACGTGAAGATCCAGACTCTCAAGCACAGTCTGCCCAATGAGCACTTCGGAACCCAGCACTAACATCTCTTCAGTTGTGCGGCGGCCCATGAGGCCGATGCCCACCACTTCCGAGACGTCGACGTCTTCTGCGGCGTCGTTAGCGTAGGTTGCTCTTGCCTTGCCGACTATAGCCAGACCAAGAAGTTGGACAACGTGTGCTGGCAACACAGATCGCACGGCGCCGGTATCGACGAGGGCTTCAGACTCGTAGCTGCGGATCTTGTCCGCCGCGAGCAATCCTCGCCGTACCAGGACTTCATCGCCAGCATTGGTCAGCTTAACTTTTACTTTTACCTCTCCCATCGGTGCTTTGCCTCCCTGACGGGGTTTTGACGGCAGCTCCGCACTCTCGCGGCGAGCAGCGACACGGATTGTGCTGAGCTTGTCCTGGGAAGGCAATTGGTCTTCGCTTGATGTCATTTCTTTCCCATGCAAGTTATCTGGCAAAAGACTATGAATGCACCGCCACGCGCGGCATTTCTTTACCGTCGCCGCCTTCGTTGGGCGTCAACACGCGCAACGGCTCGGGCCATTCAACATTCGGAACGCCAACCGGGCCATAGCGCCCATCGCGGCCCTTCGCTTTTTCTTTCAGCGCTTTCAAAACCTTTTCCGGCGTGATCGGCACTTCATCGATGCGCAAGCCGACTGCGTCATAGACAGCATTTGCAACCGCAGGCGGCACGGGCAGCAGCGGTCCTTGTCCAACTTCCTTGGCGCCGTATGGTCCATTTGGATCTGGATCCTCGATCAGGTAAGTCTTGACGTCGCACATCTCCATGGTCGTCGGACTCTTGTATTCCAGCATCGAGGGAAACTTGTGCACGATATTGCGGTTGGTGCGATAGACCATCTCTTCCATCAGCACTTCGCCCAGGCCCATGTAGACACTGCCCTCCACCTGGCCCATCACCAGCATGGGATTAATCGACTTGCCGATGTCGTGCGCAATCCAGACGCGCTCAACGACCACAATGCCGGTCTCAGGATCGACGTCGACTTCCGCGACGGCTGCTGAATAACTGTACGCAGGCGATGGTCCAACACCGGCGCCTTTGAACTTGCCCGGCGAACGCGGCGGAGAATAAGAACCGACGGTGCCGATCGTGCCAAACTTCGATTCCGCCAACACAACAGCCTCGGCGAAAGAGACGCCGACCTCGGGATTCTCAACATCAAACACGCGCCGTTCGGCGAGCGAAAGATTCTCAATCGGCACCGATAGTTTTTCCGCCACCGCCATCACGAGCAATTCGCGCGCGCGTTCGGCGGCCTGAATCGCCGCATTGCCCGTCATCAAGGTCACGCGACTCGAATAACTTCCTAAATCGACGGGCGTCAAATCTGTGTCCGCGGTGACGACACGAATGTCGAACGGATCGATGCCCAGCACTTCAGCGACGATGTAGGCAAGAATCGAATCAGAACCCTGGCCAATGTCGGTCGAGCCGCACATCACGCAGACGCCGCCCTGCCGATCCAGCCGCAGCTGCACGCCCGACTGCGGCATGTTGTTCCAATAGATCGGCAAACCCGCGCCGCAGATGTAGGAACTGCAGGCGAAACCGATGCCTTTGCCGTAGGGAAGTTTGCGATTGCTTTGGTCCCAACCGGAAAAACGATTCTTCCAATCGGAACCGGCAACGACTTTGTCGATGCATTGGCCCAGTCCCATGCTGCCGACCCTCAGATAGTTTGCGGTGACTGTGTTTGGCTTGACCAAATGATTGCGCCGCATCGCCGCCGGATCGAGTTTCAATTGTTCGGCGATCTTGTCGAGCTGAACTTCGAGGGCAAAGCGTGGTTGCGGAGTGCCATGCCCGCGCTTTGGACCACACGGCGGTTTGTTGGTAAACGCGCGCAGTCCCTGAAATTTGTAGCGCGGCACATCGTAGGTAACGGTTTGCAATGCGCCGGTGTAGAACGTGCTCGCCACCCCGTAACTACCATACGCCCCACCGTCGAGAAACGATTGAAAATGCATTCCGGTGATCGCGCCATCTTTTTTCACGCCCGTCTTGACGTGCATCAGAACTGGATGACGGCCGCGATGGCAGTAGAAGACTTCCTCGCGGGTCAGCGTGTTCTTGACCGGCCGCCCGGTGATCATGGCGAGTTTGCAAACAACCACTTCATGATTGAATGGGTCGCTCTTGCCGCCAAAGCCGCCGCCGTTGGGAGTGGCAATCACGCGAATATGACTCGCCGGAATTTCTAAAACTTTCGTCAACGCGCGATGAACGTAGTGTGGCGTCTGCGTTGAACTCCAAAGCGTCAGTTTGTTATCTGGATCAAAATAGGCAACCGCGGCATGTTGCTCCATCGGCAGATGCGTGTTGCCTTCGTAAAAGAAAACGTCTTCACGGATCAGATCAGCTTCGGCGAATCCCTGTTCGACATCACCAAATTCCAGCGACACTTTCTTGTGTATGTTGCCGGCGTCGCCGTAGTCCTGAATGCGCGGTTCCTCGATTAATACGGCCTCTTCGATCGATGAGATGGTGTTGAGCCGTTCGTACTCGACTTCGATCAGGTTCATCGCGTCGAACGCAACGTCTTCATCGATTGCCGCCACCGCCGCCACCGGATCGCCGATGAAGCGGACTTTGTCGATGCAGAGCGCGTGTTCGTCCTGGCTTACCGGCAGAATCCCATAGGAGATGGGCAGGTCTTTACCGATGATGATTGCAACTACGCCGGGCAGCGCCAGCGCTTTTGAAAAGTCAATATGCTTGATTAGCGCGTGCGGTTCATGGCTGCGCAGAATTTTGCAGAACAGCATGCGCGGCAGCACGATGTCGTCCGCAAACTTCGTCTGGCCGGTGCACTTTGCGCGCGCATCGACTTTGCGAAAAGGTTTGCCGACTACGTTAAGTAGCTTGCCGTGATTGTTTCCGTTCTTAGTCATCAAACATATTTGCCGCGGATTTACGCGGATACACGCGAATCAGAAACTGTCAAAACTTTGAACGCTCTTCTTTAGCTGCGCGCAGCCGCGTTAATCCGCGGCCAATTTACTCCAATCCGTAAACACTCGCGCGCGGCAGTTCGATCTCTTCGCCGCGCATGCGTGCGGCGGCGAGTTCCACCGCTTCATAGATTTTTATGTAGCCGGTGCAGCGGCACAGATTTCCTGACAGCGCTTCTTTGATCGTTTCGCGATCGGGCTTGGGATTCTTCTGCAACAGCTCCTCAGCCACCAACAAGAACCCGGGCGAACAATAACCACATTGCGCCGCGCCTGTATCAGCAAATGTTTCCTGAAGCGGATGAAGGGTGGCGCCGTTGGCCATTCCTTCAATGCTCTTGACATCCTGCCCTTCGGCATCTAGCCCAAGCATCAGACAGGAAAGAATCGAACGGCCGTTAACCAGCACTGCGCAGGTGCCACACTCGCCGAGCTCACAGCCATGCTTCGTCCCCATCAACCCCAGGTCTTCGCGCAAAACTTCGAGCAGCGTTTTATGCGGTGCGAACGCTACCTCCGCCTCTTCGCCGTTCAGGACAAACTTGATGTGCGCTTTTTGCTTTGTTGTTTCCATCTCTCGGTTCATCGCGCAAAGAGCCTCTTCACTTGAGCGTGAGAAACAATGCGACCTTCTTCCGCGGCTTTGATGCCTTCTTCGATCTTTCGCTCGACGTAATCCCGGTAGACGATTTCTTGTTTGGTAATCTCGTCGAGTTTCCCCGAACAATTGCTGGTTCCTGGATTGGCATTACTTAGATTCTAGCAGAATGGAGGGAAGGTTCTATGCCTTAGTCGTAGCCGCGTCCTTCTTCACTTTATTCACCACGATATTGTCAATCAGACGCGTCTTGCCGATGTAGGCCGCGACCGCTATCAGCACTGGCCGGTCTTCAATTTTGTCGAGCGTCTCCAGCGTTTCCGCATCAACAACGCTGACGTACCCCAGACGAGCATGCGGTTCGGTTTCGATAGTTGAGCGCACCGCTTCAGCCAGCTTGCTGGCGTGACGCTCGCCTTTCTTGAAACTCTCTTTCGCCTTAGCGAGGCCGTGATGAATCACCGCTGCCGATTCGCTCTCTTCCTGAGTCAGGTAAAGATTGCGTGACGAGATGGCGAGGCCGGAATCTTCACGCACCGTTGGCAGTACAACAATCTCAGTATCGAAAGCGAGGTCCTTGACCATGCGTTTGATAATCACCGATTGTTGCGCATCCTTTTGTCCAAAGAACGCGAAATCGGGACGCACGGTATTCAGCAAAATGGAAACTACGGTAGCGACGCCGCGAAAGTGACCCGGCCGCGATTCGCCTTCCAGCAATTTTGAAAGCCCGCTAACATTTACGTAAGTGCAAAAGCCCTTCGGATACATTTCTTCCGCGGTCGGCGCAAATATGTAGTCAACGTTGTAATCGGTCAGCAGCGCCGTATCCTTTGTCAGGTCGCGCGGGTAATGTGCGAAGTCTTCGGTCGGACCAAACTGGGTTGGGTTGACGAACACGGAAACGACGACCACATCGCACATCCGGCGCGCTTCGCGTACCAGGCTCAGATGACCTTCGTGCAACGCGCCCATGGTCGGTACCAACCCGATTGTGCGGTCCTGGTCACGGCGGATTTTGCGCGCGACGGAACTCATGCGCTGGCGGCGATTGATTATCTCCATAGTTAGTGAATGGTAAACCGTAAATCGTAAATAGTTGCAGCGAAAGTCAAACCCACGCAACGAAAAAGGCCACAAACCTAAAACCGCAAAGCGACAATAGAACTCCTATTTACGATTTACGATTCACGATTTACCAGCCTACGATTTACGCTCTTTCCCAGCGCTCAGTTCCTCGGCAGCCTCCGCCGGCAGCGCATACGACTCATCATCCGAAGGATAGACTCCGCTGCGGACGTCGTCAGCATAACGAGTGACGGCGTCGGTCATTACCTCATGCAGATTTGCGTATGGTCTGACAAAACGCGCGAGCTTGCCAAATGAAAGGCCGAGCATGTCATGGATTACCAGGACCTGGATGTCGCAATGCACGCCCGCGCCGATGCCGATGGTCGGAATGCTAACACTCTCAGTGATCATTTTTGCAATTTCGCGTGGCACAACTTCCAGAACAATCGCAAACGCGCCGGCGTCTTCCAACGCGCGCGCGTCGTCAATCAACTGTCGTGCGGCCGTCGCAGTTTTACCCTGCACGCGATAGGCGCCGAGCTTGTTGATTGATTGTGGCGTCAGACCGATATGGCCCATCACCGCAATTTCTTCATCAACTAAACGCTTAACCAGTTGCACGCGTTTGTGGCCGCCTTCGAGTTTGACGGCTTCGGCGCCGCCTTCTTTCACCAGACGCAACGCGTTTCGCACCGCGTCATCGGCGCCGGTGTGAAACGAACCATAAGGCATATCGGCAACCAGCAACGCACGTTGCACCGCACGGCGCACCGCCTTTAAGTGAATCAAAATCTCATCGAGCGTCACCGGCACCGTGTTGCCATATCCCAGCACCACGTTGCCGAGGCTGTCGCCGACGAGAATGATGTCGATGCCCGCTTCGTCAACGATCCGAGCCGTCGGATAATCATAGGCAGTCAAACAAACCAAGCGCTCGCCGCGTTGCTTGCTGGTTTTCAGGGACGGGGCATTAACTTTTTCGGGACGTTCAGGCTTTAGATAGGGCATTTTTCAGCTCTCTGGCTACACTCGGTGGCCCGCTAGATTGCCGTTTTACCGGCAGCTTTGAAATGTGTAAGGCTGGTTCGCAAGTGGCCGCCATTATAACGGCAAAAGCAAAAAAAGGGGAAAACTCCTAAGCCTGCGAAGCGATCTCACTAGCACCGTGGCTTCAGCCCGGTGATTAAAGTCGTTAATGGATCCCTGAACCGTTTCCAACAGTTTCTCTATCCCCCGGCCAACAATAAAGTTTAGAAAGGGTTTTCTGAATCATGCCCGTTCGCTATCACCGGGCTAAAGCCGCTGTGTTAATGAGATCGCTTCGCGTTCCTCAGCGCACGCTCTGAGTAAAGCGTGGACTTGCGCCTTTCTTGAAATCTCAACCTGACAGAAACATCACAACTACGGGCGCCACAGGTTTACCTTTGAATCGTCGTCCAGCGCTTCCAACAATTCGCCGACGGTCTTGTTTAGTTTTGGATGAACAAGCCTGGGCGCGAGTTCATTCAATGGAACCAGCACAAAACGACGGCGATGCAAACGCGGATGCGGCAAGGTTAGAAACTGTGTGTCGGTTGTTTCGTTTGCGTAGAACAGCAGGTCAAGATCGATCGTGCGTGGGGCCATGGCGGCGTCGCGAGTCCGACCGAGCGCGTACTCGATTCGCAGCAGCCGCGCCAGCAATTCTTCGGGACGAGGCAGCGTGTTGCCGCGCAACTCCGCAACCATGTTTAGGTAAGAAGGCTGCGCGAAGGTTTCGACCGGGTCCGTTTCGTAAATCTGGGATAGTTTGATGACTTCAAGATTGGCAGCGAACATGCCGCGAATGCCGAGCAACAAATTGCCGGCGCGGTCGCCCAGGTTTGAACCAAGACTGATGTAGGCGTTCATTTCCTGAATAGTAAACAGCAAACAGTGAACCGGGAACCGAGAACCGGGAACCGAGAGCTGGGAATCGGGAGCCGGGAATCGGAAGCCGGGAATCGGGAACAGACGAGATATTGCGTGTCAGTATAGAATCAAAGCAAGTGTTGATGAAGAATAAGTAAACTGAGTGACGAATAGCTCGTTTCCGACTGTTCACTGTTCACTGTTCACTGTTCACTGTTCTCGGTTCCCGACTATGTCCCAGCTTGCAACACTCATCTGGCTTAAATGGGCTTTGTTTCGCAACTCGATGCGCAAGTCCAAGGCGGTTATCAATCGCCTGGCTTCCGCGCTGACCATACTTGCCGCGCTGGCGCTGTCGTTATTGATTGCTATTGGTCTGGGTGTGGCGGCTTATGCCTTGACCGCGCCCGGCGCCGGCATCGACCCACGAGCTTTAACAGCATCGCAGCGCGGCGGCGGCGATGTTCCCTCCGTCGAATTCATTTTCTTTTCGATCTTTTCTCTTTTCTACCTGCTATGGGCCACCTTGCCGTTGAGCACCGGCGGTGGCCGTCAGTTTGATCCGGGCAACCTGCTGCTTTACCCAATCAGTTTGCGCAAACTTTTTGCGCTCGATTTTCTAAGCGAAGTTGTCACGCTGCAATCCTTGTTTGCAATACCGTCGGTGCTGGCGATCGGAGTTGGCGTAGGACTGGGAACTGGCAAGCTGGCGGCCGCCGTTCTGCTTGCGTTAACGGCGGCGGCCTTTGGCTTAGCACTTTCCAAGTGGGTTTCTACTTCGATTGGCTCGTTGATTCGACGCAAACGAACCCGTGGTGAAACTTTGCTGGCGCTGGTCGGCGCCGTCGCTGGTTTGGGCGGCGCCTTGTTTGGTCAGCTTGCGCCAGTCATTTTCCGGCACGCCGATTCAATTGCTGCGCTGCGTTGGACGCCGCCCGGCGCCGTGGCTTTCGCGCTGACGCGCGGGCTGCGTCGCGGGCACACGGCGGAATATGTTTTGGTAATGATTCTGCTCGTCGCTTACACGAGTGTCCTGGTGCTAGTCACTTACTGGCTGACGCGGCGAGCAACTCTCGGCGGCGGATCCGCAAAACAGAAACGACAGCGCACTGTCGCTTCCGACAAGCCATACACCGGTTGGAGCTTCCCGTTCATTTCGCCGGGACTCTCGGCCATCATTGAGAAGGAGCTGCGCTATGCGACGCGCAACGCACAGCTTCGCATGATGACGCTAATGCCGCTGATCCTGATTGTCATTCGTTTCATCAACCGGCGCCGGTTCGCTGGGCCGGGGGCCCGCGGCGCCACGGGATTTGAAACTGACTTTTTCAACTATGGCGCCGGCCTGATGGCGACAACTGGAATTCTTTATGTGTTCCTCATTCTCGCCGGGCTCTTCTGTAATCAGTTTGCTTTTGATCAGGCAGGGATGCGCACGCTTATACTCTCGCCAGTCGATCGCAAAAAGGTGTTGTTAGGAAAGAACATCTCGTTGTCGTTGCTGGCGTTCGTCTTTTGCAGCGGCTTGCTGTTAGTGAATGAAATAGTTTTTCGCGACTTGTCGGCCGGCGCGGTGTTGTTTGCGGCGCTTAGTTTTATTGCCTTCGCGTCGCTGATCTCGCTGATAGGGAATTGGTTCTCAATTCACTTTCCCAAACGAATGAAGTTTGGTAAACGCCTAAATGTTTCGGGCGTCGTCGCCCTGCTGTTGATACCGATGATTGTGCTGCTGGCACTGGTGCCCCTGGCCGCTACCGCCGCCGGTTACGTGGCGCAAAGTGCATTGGTTGAATATGCTACACTCGCCGTTCTGGCGGCGCTTTCACTTGGGTTCTATCTGCTTTGGCTGCCGTCTCAGGGCGAGGCGGTGCAGAAAAGGGAACTGGCGATTCATGAGGCCGTGAACGATCCGGGTAACGAATAGAGTTGATAACTCAATTCCAGCGATGTCTTGCTGACCAGGCATCCGGGCGGGCAGACTTGAAATCTTAGATTTCAGATTTGAGACTCAGATCTCAAAACGTAGTCTCAGCGAAATTGAGATTTAAGATCTTGGAGCGGAGCCCCGTCAATACACAAATGGCTCGCAGAAAATTTCGCAGTAACCAGCGACACGAACCAACCACCGAGCGCTCGTTTCAGGAGTACTACCTCTCTACGCCTGCTCCGGCCACCGATCGCACCGAACTGTTGCGCCTAATTCGCGGCGGCGAGGATACGTTCCTCGAGCTGAAGGTTAAGCTCTCAAACACCGAAAAAATCACGCAGGAAATAATCGCGCTGGCCAACACCGGCGGCGGCGTCATCGTGTTTGGTGTTAACGACCAACTCCGCATCGAGGGAGTTGACGATCCCGAAAGCGTTCAGGAAGAGCTGGTCAGAATCTGCCGGGAAGACATCGAGCCGCCGCTTTTCCCTTTTGTGGACCGCATCGCTTTTGATAACGGCCGGCGCATCGTCGCCCTCGACGTTGAAGGGAAACGGCGTCCTTATCGCACGCGCGATGGCCGCTTTTACATACGCATTGGCGCAGAAAAACGCGAAGCAACTCCCGAGGAATTAGCAGCACTGCTGGACGAAACGCGGCCGGTGACCTTTGAGAATCTGCCCGCCCTGGGAGCGACCCTTCAGGATATTGATGAAGCGCATTTGTGGAGTTTCCTGCGCGAATTCGAAGGCGATGCTTTCGCTAACGCGCGGGCCAGCGGCTATCCGACCGGCGCTGTGCTCGAACGCGACTTGCTGCTGGCGACACAACGCGCCGGCGAACTAACCCCGACCGTGGCTGGGCTACTGTTATTTGGCCACGACCTGCGCGTGGCAGAACTGCTGCCAAGATCGTCGATAGTTGCCACGCGGTTTGGAGGCGAGACAACTCAGTCTCCCGTAATCGAGCGCCTAACAATTTCCGGTAGTCTGCTAAGTCTTTATGAAAGCGCGTTACGGTTTGTGCGGCGCTATTGCGATCTGTGGGAAGCGCGCCCAAAAAACTTCTGGGCTGCAGCCGTGGAAGAGAGTCCAATCACTGCGCGCGCAAATTATCATCGCGGCGCGGTGGTAGAAGCTGTTGCCAACCTTTTGATCCATCGCGATTTGGTGTTGCGCGAGCCGTCGACACGTTTGCACATTTTTGACCATTCACTCGAGTTGATAAATCCACGACGGACCGCCGGGTTCTCGCCAGTCGCACAAAAAGCAATTCGCTATGGCGTACCACAGCGGCTGAATCCACAGACCGCTGCTTTATTTTCGAGCCGCGCTTACGGACTGGAGGTAAAGCCAGGCGGTTTGCCCATGCTGTTGCGTGAAAGCCGGCTCTTCGCAAACCGTCGTGCGGACATCGTGGCTCTCAACGATGAGTTTCGGTTGCGCATTCACGGCGCCTGATTGCCTGCAATGCAAACCGCTGGTTTGCGGTGGTTCGATAACTTCAAATGCGCCCGAGACCGCCACCCGCGCCCGCGAACTAATTGACTTGAACTCGAATTTGTCGTAGAAGCAGCCTGCAATCCCAAACTTCCCAGTATCAAAGGAGCCTCCCAATGTCCCGTAAGGTTTATCTCCTGCTTGTCTTTTTGTCTGTTTCGGTAGCACTGCTTTCATGCCAGCAGCCGGCGCCGTCCACAAATACTGCTGAGAACAAAACCACTCCGCCGCTGGAAACTGCGAAGAAAATGGCGGCCACCGATTTGGAAGCACTGTCGAATCGATTGGTAACGCAAGTCGCCGGCGTTAAAGAAGGCGAAATCGTTTTCGTCAATGGTGGTGTTCGCGACCTGGAGTTGCTGGAGAACATCGCAACCGATGTGCGCAAGGTTGGGGCCTATCCACTAATGACCGTTGGCAGTGATCGGCTGTTCAAAAAATATTATGAAGAAGTCCCGGATAAGTACGATTCGCAAGCGCCCGAACTCGATCTCAAATTGGCCACGCTCCCATCGGTAACTATCGGCGTCGATTCAAATGAGTCGGACGACGTTGCTGCCGGCATTTCCCAAGCGCGGATGGCCGCTGTCGGCAAGGCCGGCGAACCGGTTGCCGATCTCTACTTGAAGCGAAATGTGCGGCAAGTAAGCGTAGGTAACGGACTTTATCCCACGGCTTATCGCGCGAAACGTTTTGGCATGTCTCAGGACGATCTGGCGAAAACCTTCTGGGAAGCTGTCAACGCGGATTACTCGACCGTGCAGACGACCGGCGAGAACGTCAGAACCGCGCTTGCCGCAGGCAAGGAAGTGCACATCACTAATCCGAATGGAACCGATCTAAAAGTCAGGATTGAGGGCCGTCCGTTTTTCGTGAGTGATGGAATTATTTCCGCTGACGATATGAAGAAGGGTGGACCAGCAGTCTCAGTTTACCTGCCCGCCGGCGAAGTCTATGCCGCTCCCGTGCCGGGAACTGCTGAAGGCACCGTGGTGGTGTCGCAGACCTTCTCAAACGGCAAGGAAGTTACGGATCTGAAGTTAACTTTTGCTGGGGGAAAGATGACGCAGATGACGGGCTCCGGTCCGGGCTTTGACGATCTGAAAAAAGAATATGACGCCAGAGGAGATGGCAAAGAGGTATTTTCCTTTGTCGACTTTGGCATCAATCCGAATCTACATGTTTGGCCGGCAAGCAAGCTGGGAAACTGGATTCAAGCGGGCATGGTCACGGTGGGTATTGGCAATAACGGCTGGGCTGGCGGCGATAACAAACTTTCCTATGGGCTGGATATGTTTTTGCCGGGCAGCACGGTGACGCTTGATGGCAAGACCATCGTTGAGAATGGCGTGTTGAAGTTGTCATAGACTTAACGCCAGTAGGCAGAGGGCAGCAGCAGTAGGCAGTTGTAGAGAGAATTGCTGCCGACTGCACCTGCCGTCTGCCCACTGGCTATCTAGACACTCTGCCCGGCTGCAAACCCCGACGCCCAGGCCCACTGAAAGTTGTAACCGCCGAGTTGACCGGTCACGTCCACGACCTCGCCGATGAAATAAAGACCGGGCACTTTTTTCGTTTCCATTGTTTTTGAGGAAAGCTCTGTCGTCGCCACGCCTCCCGCAGTAACCTCCGCCTTTTTAAAGCCTTCAGTTCCGCTCGGCCTGACCTGCCATTGATTTAGTTTTTTGGCAATGTCCGCGAGTTGCGCAACGCTGTAACGTTTTAGAGGCTGCGACGGGAACTGAAGCGCGCACCATGCGTCTGCGAAGCGGCGCGGCAGAAACTGGTCGAGAAAATTAGCCAGCGAGATCTCCCGGTTCTCATGATCGCGCAAAAGTTCAAACGCATCATGGTCCGGCAGCAAGTTAATGTTCACGCCCAATCCCGGACGCCAGTACGAAGAAATTTGCAGGATGGCTGGACCACTCAAACCGCGATGCGTTATCAGCAGGTTCTCGTGAAATTCTTTTCGCTGACAGGCGACGGTGACGTCGAGCGACACTCCACTTAAAGGCGCCAATTCGCGCAGTACTTCAGGCGAAAGAGTAAACGGCACGAGCGCGGCCCGAGGTTGAACAATGGAAAGACCAAACTGGCGCGCCAGACTGTAACCAAAATCAGTAGCGCCAAGCGGCGGTATCGATAAACCGCCGGTGGCGATGACCAGGGATTGAGAAACAAAACTTTCCGCTTCGGTTTCGACTGCGAACGGCCACGTGTCCGCCAAGGCATCTGGTTCGGCCTTCACCACGCTGCGCACCTGCGAACCACATTTGATTTCGACGCCGGCATTGCCGGCTTCCAGCAGCAGCATTTCAATTATGCGGCGCGAGCTGTCATCACAAAACAATTGTCCCAGTTTTTTCTCGTGATAAGGGATGCGATGCTTTTCTACGAGCGAGATGAAATCGGCAGGCGTGTAACGGGCCAGCGCTGACTTACAGAAATGAGGGTTCTCCGAAATGAAATTATCCGCGGCTGTGTTGACGTTGGTAAAATTACAACGGCCGCCTCCCGAGATCGCTATCTTCTTGCCAATCTGACCAGCGTGCTCGAGTATCACAGTTTTGCGACCTCGTTTGCCCGCTGCAATCGCACAAAAGAGTCCGGCGGCGCCTCCGCCTATAATCACCACATCAGTCTTTTTCACAACCAAAGCGTATCACCGTTAAGGAAAAAAGAAGGCAGCGACATGTTAAGTCGCTGCCTGAACTTTCTGCTTGTGGCTGCCCACTACGGTTTAGGAACCGCGTCGGGTTTAGGAGCGTTGTACACCGAACGCGCCTGGATGATGTACTCCTTGTCGTCAGGGACGCCGTCGCCGTTGACGTCGACGCTTACCTTAATCTTATGTTGCTTGCCGTCGCGCACGTCGCCCGGATTGAAGGCCAGACTATACTGGCTGCGCAACAGGGAATTGATTGAGCCGAGCACATTGGGCAATTCGCCCGGAAACGTTACCGGATAATAAGAGCCGCCCGTTTCACTCGCAAAAGTCTTGAGCGTGTTTTGCGCCTGATAGAAAGTCATTCGACCAGGTGTGCCCGAAATACTATCTACCGCATCCAGGCGATCTTCATACTTCTTAAAGAAAAGGTTTGCAGTGCCAATAATGTAAACGGGAATGCCCGCGTTTTGCAGAATCTTGCGCGTGTCGCCGTAATTGATCTTGCTGAACGTGTCGATGCCCGAAGCGATGAGGATCACTGCACGACGGCGGCCCTGGACGCTGACGAGTCCGGCATAATCAGACTTTTCAGCTTTCGAATTATCCAGCACCACCGAATCGCCGCGCCCGCCGACGAGCACAAACTTCAGCGCATCGAAAAGATTAGTTTCGCGAAAGGCGGGAACATTTCGCAGCAGTAAATTGATCACTTGACTGATGCGCGTCGGATCATTCGTGAAATCGGTCAGCGGCGTCGGGCGAATATCAAAAGCCACAACCGAAACATAGTCGTCGGGTGGCTTAATGAACCGCGACAGGAACATGGCCGTAGGACGAATCACCTCGTAGGTACCTGGATCCTGACCACTGCTGCCGTAGTAACCAAACTCTTCCGACCACTTGCTGTACTCGACCACCATGGCCACCGTAATCGGCGCTTCAGGCGTCGAGAAATTAGTGATGACCTGCGGCTGCCCGTCGGCGTAGATGGTGAAATTTTCCTTCTTCAGGCCAGTAACAATCTGTCCGCTCTTCTTGTGGTAAACGACTGTGTCGACGTTTACGATTTGCGTCGAGACGGTAACCTTCTCAGCGTCCTGGGGTCGGCCGACAAGGTCGGGAGGCGGCGGTTCTTCTTTCTTTTCTCCCGTATCTGTTGGCCGCTTGTTCTTTTTTTCGTTGCTGGTGGGTGGTTGGCGGCGCGACTGCGCGAACCCAGAATCGGCAAGCGGCGCGATGAGCAAAGCCGAAAGGATAATCGCGGCAAATAGAGAGAGCGCGAATTGCGGGAGCTTCATTGCATTTACCCAGGATGAAAAATGATGTAAAGCAAACTGTAGTTTGCGGTGGTTGCGCAGCCTTCCAGTTGGGCGGAAACGAACCACCGCAAACTAATAGTTTGCTTTACAACTGAACCCGGCACTGTGATGCTCATTAACAAACGGCGGGTTTGCCTGATTTTACCTCGGGCCGCCGCCCGCTTCAGCCTCAATCACCACGTCGTAAGTGCCGGTATTGTCCGCAAGATTTCCCTCGTTCACGCCGAGAAACAGGACGCCATCGCGCTGGGCCACGAAATCGCGGCGCGTACCGATTAACAGAAAATCGTCATTGTCGTCCCCGATCACGGCTATTAACGCGCCCGTCGCTTCGGTTCGCATCAGTTTATCGTTGTCTGTGCCCGGGATTCCGGCTGGAGTTGCGAAACGACCCCCACCCAACGATACGCGTCCGGTTGCGGTTATTCGCAGGCGTTGGCCTTTGCGCACCACCAAGCCACTGTTGGACCAGCCGTTGTTTGCATTGTCAGCCCGAACCGCGACCTTTATGGTAAAGAAAGTCGGCGAACTCGAAGGCAGAGTCTGATTGTTCACGCGCGGTGGTGGGTTGTTGCTGGTGTCAGCCGGGGGATTGCTTCGCGGTGGCTGATAGACTGGTGCAGTTGAACTGGTGGGGGTTGTGGTGTCTTCATTTGCCAATGCCGAGGCCGCTGCGGTAGTCGCCGAGTCAAACTCGATTGACTCAATGTCTTCGACGTAGATAGTCGTTCGACTGCGGCGGCCCTGCGACCCCGAACCGATCAATACCGTGAACTGCTGATCCTTAAAGGCAATCACCTGGCCGCGGATGACGCTGCCGTCTTTCAGACGAATCGTGTCGGCGAGGGCAGGCGCGAACAAAGCCAGCACCACTAGCAGGCAATAAAAAGGGCGCAAAATCTGTTTCATATTGATTCTCCAGGCAAGCAATTCCACCAAAGCAGGTGTAACAAGACTCGATTCCTTTTGCAAGCGGGAGAGGTTGGCAGCACGTTCGGATGCGGGGAGATGGGGAAAGGTTGTTGAAGTGGGTCTGGAATTGGAGCCGGGTGTTGCAATACCACCCACGATTGCGAGAACCGTGAGAAGTCGCAGAAATCGGCGGCGTGAAAATCATTGCTCTCAAAACGCTTGATACCTAATCTGGCAGGCAGTTAAACTCGCTGCTCTGCGGAGGATGCTGTGCTACCGATAAAGGGCGTTTACGAAATTGCAGTTCGCGTAAAAAACCTGGCGCGCGCGGAGGCGTTTTATACCGGCGTGCTTGGACTGAGAGAAGGCTTGCGTGACGAGCGGCGCAATTGGTTGTTCCTCTATGCAGGCGGCAACGCCGGCATGGTCGTCTTACAGGAGGACAAAGGCGATTGGCCCAAGCAGCATTTTGCTTTCACAGTCGGTGAAGCGGATATCAGCAGCGCCGAGAAAATGCTGAGAGAAAAAGGCGTGGAAGTCTCCGCGCCCGTGGCCCATGAATGGATGAACAGCGTGTCACTTTACTTTGACGATCCCGATGGCAATGCGCTGGAGCTGATTGCGCTGCGCACCTGAGGGCCAGTTCGATGCAGAGCGTAAGACGAATCAAGCTATCGGCGTTGCTTATGTTGACGTCATCGATCTGCGGCGTACAAGCGCAAACGCCGCGGCAGGCTAATGCCAAAGGTGTCACCGGTCACTATCGTTTGACCAAAGCTGAGTTTCGTAATCGACTTGACGTGCAAGAGCTCGCCGGCGGAAAAATCAAATTCTATTTGTTGGCCCTATGGGTGAGCCATAACTATCCGGACAACATTCACAATGGCGAGCTTCAGGGAGTTATGGCACTACAAAACGGAGTTGGTGTTTACGACCAGGATGCCTGCAAATTGAAGTTCGAATTCTTTGCCAGCCGCGTTCGCGTCACTCAACTTAAGGACGAGGGTTGCGGTTTTGGCGCTAACGTCACTGCTGCCGGTGCCTACCGAAAGTTAGACAGCAAAAAACCTAAATTCGACTTTTAGAGATTGCCGGGCAGCAATTTGGCGCCGGAAATGCGATGTAGCTTTCGCTTTAACTCCTGGCTAAATTTTAAAGCTGAGCAGCGACGGGCTAATCTTTCGAGGATGCTTTTAGTTCAGTTATGTCGAATTTCTCACGAGTAAAAATAACCACTGGGTGCGCTTTGCAAATTTAATTTGGCGCGCTATACTCCACTCAACTAGATGGTTGGTGAATCCTTCCATCACATGGTTGCTGGGGTGAGGACAGTGACCATAATTAGAAAAGGCGCGACAGCCCAAAAACTGTTGCGCCTTTTCGCTTTTCTACTAATAAAGCGTTACGTACGAGCCAAAGTTAATTGAACAGGGGGAGAATTCTAGCGGCGCCGAAAACCTCAGCGTCGTTGGTTTGGCGAACTAATCTTTACGGGATTATTTCAGGCTGCGTTACTGACGCTAACGGCGGCTAACCATTAAGACGCAACAGGCCGCTGCCAAATCCGGTGACGTATGCATACCAGAGCCCAAACGCAATGCTAAGTCCGGCTGCCAACATTTGAAACCCATAATGAACCTTACCCAACCGCCGCGAACTTAACGCGAATGGCAGGCCCATCAGTCCCGACATCAATAACATTCCCACAATCGAACCGATGCCAAATACCGCGAGGTACAAAAGACCAAGCACGACGGAGTTGACTTGCGTCAAAACCAGCAAGGTAAGAGCGGCCGAACCGGCCAGTCCGTGCATGGCACCAACGATCACCGGTTTTAGTCCGATGCGTTTGACGTCGTGCGAATGCCTCGTCGCCAAGCCAGGTTCGTGACCTAAGTCATGAAAGTGAATGTGCGTGTGCAATGAGGCATCGTGAACGTGCTGGTGAACATGAATGTTGTTCCGGGAACGGAGCGTCCTGATTATCGCAATCACACCCAGACTAATAATCATCAAGGCCACGCCAAATTCCAGCCACGCGGCGACGGAGTCCGGAATCGCTATCCTTAAGCCGAGAACGATGACGCCGACCACCACCAGCGAAAGAGTATGTCCGGCGCCCCAGAGCCCCCCGACAACTGCCGCTCGACTGATTTTCCGCTGTTCACTGACGATCGCTGAGACGGCAACTATGTGATCGACTTCTGTTGCGTGCTTTAACCCAAAGACGAGTCCCAAGCCCAGCATACCGAGCGAGCCGAGGCGTTGCAGCGAGGCTCCGTCAGTACTCAGTACAGCAAATTCTTGTACGAGATTTACGCCTCGCGCAAAAAGGTTTAGTCCGGCTTGGTCCAATGCCGCGTAACAGATCGCCAAACCGGCACAGGTGATGACCAGGGCGCTGAACACGGGCAGCACTCGCCCCAACCGACCAAGGCCCCCACTCGATTTGAAAAGTCGACCGGCATACACGAATACCAAACCCACTGACGTTAGTACCGCGGCCAGTCCGACGCTAAAAGCGACTACCAATAGCAAACCGTAGCCGACGCGATGAAGCGAAATCGCCGCCAGCAAAACGACCAGCGCCGAAGGACAGGGCAGAATGCCGCCTGAAATGCCCAACGCCAACAGGCTGCGCCAGGTCACCGGAGTGCCATCAGCACCAGGAGGCAAATGCGAATGAGTCACTCCGCCATGCGAATGCGTGTGCATAGGATCGCCGGCATCAGCGTGATCTGCGCCAAGGGTGTGCTCGTTATGACTGTGGGCCACTGACCCATGGGTGTGCGAATGCTGGCCAGTAGCCGCGCGCGCTCTGCGAATCAGCATATTCGCTCCCATGACAACCACTATCGCCCCCGACAACAGACCCAGAACAGGAAACAACCGCTCGGGAACTATGTACTCCGAGGCCAGCAAGGTCACCGCACCTAACGCGAAGACACCCGCCGTGTGTGTGACCGTCACCGTCAACCCGAGAAAAGCTGCATGCCGAGCGGTCCCTCGCGTCCCCACCAGGTAAGCCCCGACTACCGTCTTGCCGTGCCCCGGCGACAGTGCGTGTAGGCCACCTAGTAGAAGCGCGATGAGCAGGCCAACCAGCGCCACTCCCACAGTAAGTTCGGGTACGGCTATCAACTCAGTAAGGCGATCGCGAGTGGCCACTACAACGGGTCGGCCATCGCGCGCCATAAGAGTTTGCGCGCCGGAGGGAATTGTGCCGCTGGTGAATGACAGTTCCGCCGTTCGTTCATCGAGCGGCGCCGCCAGCATGTCGCTGGGGTAAGTTTTGAGTTCATCCGTCACCCCTGTGCCATAGGCCGAGCTGTCGAAAAGGGAAATAGTTAAGAGTGGCTTGATAACCAATTCGCGCCAGCCGATGCGCTCGGAATAATTCTGATCTTCGAATCGCAACCGCCGAACGACTCCAGCGGTGTTCGCCGGAATCGCCGCGGAAAAATCAGACTCGATCCGCATTGTCTGCAACCCGCCGGCTCCGGTCACAAGTTGCGCTCGCGTGGTCAAGAGTTGAACCGGCAGGCGGGTCCCCGCGACGGTCAGTAGCAGCCCGTTCGCATATTGCACCGCATTCCGCGCGGCATACGCGTCAAGCTCACCACTTGATGGCGTACGGCCACCACCGGCCGTAATTGACTGCAACTCCTGAAAGGTCGGAATCTCAGCCATGTCGATCACATAACGCACCTTGATTTCTTCGGTGCCCACTTCAATTCGAGTGAAATGGTTGATCGTAAAGTTTCCAAGTGGATGAGCGGAGACGTTCCCGAAAGAAATCAAGACAAGGCAAGCTGACGCCAACAGTAGGCTTGCGAACCGGCTAAAATTCTTAATGATTTCCATTACCCTCATGTCTTATTGACCCTTCGAAACCACTGCGGCTGAAACGCTGGATTCCGGTGTCTTGCTGCGACTGCTTTTCAACGCGTCCAGCGATTTCTTTGCCAACTCAGCCTGCAGCACATCAAAGGTTGGATTGGTTGCGAGAGCCAGGTTCAAGTATCGAGTTGCGTTTTGGCGCTCCCCAAGTTCGTTGTAGATCATGCCGGCGTGGTAGTAGAGACGAGCGTCCCGCGTGCCCAGCCGCAAAGCTTCAGTCATCGACTTCTTCGCTTCCTCGAGCCGGTTATTTTTGAAAAGAATCCAGGCCAGCGCATCGCAGGTATAGATGTCCTCGCGCGTCGATCGCTCCTTTTGCGCAATCGCCAGAGCCTCGTCCAGTTTCTCGTTGTGATCGGCCCAGAACATTGCCAACTGGCGGGAGTAGGTGCCGCTCGCCGCGCTTCCTCGTTCGATAAATTCCACTAATTCGTACTGGCGCTTGGCGTCATCCGCGCGACCAACACGAGCATAGAGATCGCCTAGCGCGACCGCCGTATCTGGCATGGGTACGCGGTTTTGTGCTCGTTCATAAAAACTAATTGCCGGTTGCAAATCACCGGCTGCGACGCGAGCGCGCGCTTTCGCGGCCAACGCCAGCGGATACTCGGGGAAAAGATATAGTGCGCTATCGTATTCCTGATCAGCTTCGCGGTGCTTGCCGGCATTCATCAATTCATCACCGAGGTGAACTCGACACCAGGCGGCTCCCTCAGGATCATTTGGATTGGCAGCCTTTACAGCCACCCTCATTGCTTCGATCGCCCCGGCGCCGTCACCATGCAGCGAACGAAGATAGGAAACGCGCGCGTAAGAGGCGCTGTCAGGACGCAAATCAACCATTTTTTGCGCCGCCTCGATCGCCGCTGGATAGTCTCCCAGCTCGACCAGCGCATCGGTAAGCGCTCCATAGTTGTCATGATCGTGCGGGCGCAAGGCCTGGGCGCGTCGCGCTAACTCCAGCGCTTCGCCGAAGCGATGATAGGTCAGCAACAATTTTGCGCGCAGCTTAATCGCGTCATAATTTTCAGGATCAACTTCCAATGAACGAAGCAGGGCTCCTTCGGCTCGCGCGTTGAACCCAAAGTCACCCGTCTCCCTCGCCTTTTGCATGAACGCTGAGGCGAGCAGGTTGTAACCTTCCGGCTTGTTGGGTGAGTGCGCAATCGCCTGTTGCGCGGTTTGGAGGCGCGCATCTGCTGGAGTAGCCGGCCCCTTTGCGGCACTAAGCTCAACCGGTTTTGCTTCTATGTCCGCGCCGCGACGATGCCAGGCTGCGCGCAACACGAAACCAAATGCGACCAGCAGGCCGATTGTTAACGCTAGCGGAATTGCAATCCTGGTTAACTTCATGAGTCGGTAACTCTCCGCAATTTCTGAAAATGAAGAGTGCGAAAACCCTGCGGTCTTCGCACTCTTCGTGCGGCGTCGGGGCCGTGGTTATGGCAATGCCGGCAAGGCATCGATAGTGTGATGCTGATGCGGCGCACCGCTGGTGCTGTTACCCGAATGCGGCGTTCCGAGATACGGAAAGCGCGTTAGGTACGGCACGTCGTTGTTTGCTACGCCATCACCCAGCGTGTTGTTTGGAGGTACGTTAGTGGCAGGCGTGAACGGAGTCCCGCCGGCTACCGCGCGTAACTCGATGTCAGTCACGTCGTCAAAGACCCGACGTCCATTGGGAAAGCCGGCAACATCGCCGCCCAAAAGTCCCAGACGGCTCGGACTCGCCGACGGCGCTATGGCCACGTTCAGGCGCATCATTTCATGCGGCTGTCCGTCCGATAGAAACGTCGTGTAGTTTGGACCAGTCACCGCGTTCACCGGAATTCCGGTTGCGAAAATTTGCACCAGATCATTTCGCGGTGCGGGCGGTACGTTGATACCGAACACTGCGCGAAGCAGCACGGCCAGTTGCGGGTCGAGCACGTACGACGCAAACTGCGCGTCGCCTGATGGCTGCGACGCATTAAATGTGTCCTTGAGCTTGAGCGGGATGATCACTTCGTTGACCAATGGTTCGCCCAATCGGGACACTTGCTTGAATGGACCAACTGTCAACGTCGGATCAGCAGCCTGCCGACGCCCGATGCCGGGCCGGATGACCGTGGTGGTCCGACGGCTGGCAGTCGCCCAGACGCCGATAACTGCATCCGTCGCTGTGGGGCCGCTCGGCACCGCACCCGTTTTAGTTAACGACTGAATCGGTACCTCGATCGCAATTGTGTTGACGTTAAAGCCCGCCGTCGAGTCGACGCCGCCCGTTGATCCGATCGACTTCAGTTTGAGCGTATCGAACACGCCGCCGACGTCGATGTAAAAGCCTTCGTCGCGTTGACCGGCGAATACCTTGCCGCCGCCTGCCAGGTTATACACCGCTGCTTGCGCGAGTACGGCTTCGTAATTCGGCGTGGTCCGTTCGCCGATGTTATTTGGCGGCGTAAGCAAGCCGCTGGCGATGATGGTCCCGCTCTTAGTCGTATTCTTGTCGATACGTGTCACGGTGTAAGTCTGCGGTTCGTTGTAGTCAGGGTCATCGAGGGAAGTAATTAATGGCTCGATGACGCCCGTTCCGGCGAGCGCCTGATTTGGCGCGGCCATACCTAAGATGATGTCAGGATTCTTGACAGTCGTGGTAAAGCGAAACTGGTAGGTGACGTCTTCCACTCCGTCTCCGGTGTTGTCGACTTTGATCTCGTAGAGAACGGTGTCGTCAAACTTGTAAAAGTGCGGTCCACCAGAAGGTTCCTCGAAAGGAATCCAGTTCGCGACCAGGGTCACGAAACCAGTGCGTCCAGCTTCCGTGCTGCGGAAAGCATAAGTGTCTGTATTATCGGCCAGGGGGTCGGCGACAATTAACGGCGCTTCCCGATGGCTTGAGGCTCCAGTATTACTGGTCGCCCGACTTAAAGTTAGTGCCAGGGCGATGGCGCCAATGGCCAAAGCAAAAATCAAATTTCTTTTCGTAATCAACTTCCTCATTCTGTCCTCCCCGTCTGTTAGCGGGCACCCAGGCCCTTGATTTCTTTATTTGTAAGAATGCGCTTGAATTTGGGCGTCGGCGAACCGTTGTTAACCGGCGCCCAATCTCATTGTCCAAAGCGCTGTCTGTATTCGCTTGACGAGATGAACGCTTTCACCATCTCCGCCCGAATGTAGTCACCGTTGAACTGGTTAAGCTTAGTTAGCCAGAAGTTGTAACCAGCAAAATTGTTATCTGGAGCGTCATTGGGATTACGTCGCAGGTAACCGAAATACTCCATCAACACAAAAGCCTTGTTGAACTCCTGCTGGGCCAGAGTTGGATTTTGCGCAACCCGTCTTAACGCCCGCGCTCGTGCGGCGGTGTCCCCAGTGTTGCTTGCCGATCCAAATTCGTTGATGGCCACCGTTCTGTCCGACCCGGAGGGCGTAACTCCGGCATTCAGGTAGAGTGCGTCAACAAATTGTGCAGGCGTCAATGTAGTTGGATAAGCAGCGGTAAAACGTGCGCGTGTAACGAAATCGGCAAAGTAGGCCAGCTTGTTGTTTTCCAAAACCTGTTCCCAGCCGGTCTGGCCCACGATCACACCTTGCCCAATCTGCTGACTGTCTGACAGAAACTCACTGAAAGTTAGTGGCACGGGTGCGCCAGGCAAATTGCCATAGCTGGACTTGTAAGCCCGGTAAACGAGATAGCCAGTCTCCTGAAATTCGATTGAAAGAAAGAACGCCGCCGAGACGTTGATGCGTCGGACCTCGATGCATTTTGCGTCCGAGCCGCAGGAGGTAATCTGGTTTATCCAGAACGCCAGTCCTGCTGCGTCCGGCTCGCGATTAAGAAAGTCGAGGTAGTGCTGCCGCACAAATAACTGCGCGTCATCAATCGGATTATTGCCTTGTCCCGTTGCCACAAGCGGCTGCCAATCGGGCAAGATCTCATCGGCGCCCCCGTTTATGACGGCCGACTTCACACTGGCGTTGATGGGCATGACAACTATGTCGTTAACGTCGAGCAGGCCTCCAACCAGCGTCCCCGACATATAGACCAGCCTCGCAGAATCGGGTGAAAACGCCGGAAAGGTTTCTTCCTTCACACTACTTGTCAGTCTTGTTTGCGCACTTCCGTCAGTCCCCATAACGAAAAGGTCAAAGTTGCCAAACCGATCGCTGGAAAACGCAATGCTTCTTCCGTTCGGCGCCCAGGCTGGGAAATCGTCATTCGCGGAATTGTTGCTGATATTCACCGGGCTACTGCCATTGGCGTTCATTATGAAAATATCGGCGTTACCGCTGCGGTCGCTGGTGAATACCAACTTTGTTGAATCAGGTGACCAACTGGGAAAAGCGTCATCGGCAGAGTTATTGGTCAGGTTAGTCTGATTGCTGCCGTTCGCGTCCATAGAAAAAACATCAAAATCATTTTGCGAGTCACGCGAGAAAGCGATCTTCGCGCCACTGGGTGACCACGCCGGGTCAAACTCGTCGGCCGCCGTATTTGTTAACCGAGTCTGGCTCGAACCGTCGGCATTCATCACGTAGATTTCATAATTGCCGTCGCGCTTCGAAATGAAGGCTATCTTTGCGCCGTCTGGCGACCAGGCTGGATCAACATCGTCTGCCGCGTTGGTTGTTAATTGCAGTTGGTTCTTGCCTTCAGTATTCGAGAGATAGATGTCGTAGTTGCCACTCGCATCGCTGGCAAACACCAGCTTGCCGTTGACGCCGCGTTGCGATGTGTCAATCGTGTTGTCTTGATCCTGCCCGGTGGCGGAAAAGTTGGTAGATGCTGCCTGGGTTGAAAAGTGGCCCGGTACTATGCCCCCAGCTATCAAGATGGTCATCGTCAGCAACAGACTGACGTAACGTGTCGGTGTTCTCATTAGACTTCCCATGCCCACTCCTTGTGATTTCTATTCCCTGCTGTAAGCAGAGATCGGTTCATCGTTAAAATTAAATTCGTCAAGCCGCATTCGTTCTGAATGTGACAGGTCGAGGCCGGCGTCCTGGTTCAGACGCAAAACTTTTGGGGGCTTACGGTTGAATTAGCGAAGGGGGAATGCGAAATGCAATGGCGTCGTTGAAGAATCTGACGCTTTCCTTTCGCTTCTCTTGAAAATTCGGCAACGCGAAATCTTCTCATCCTCCGTCCATCTCCATATCATTATGTTCCGAAAGAACCATGAATCCCATGGCCAATCCAGCAACGGAAAAAGTCGTGTTCCTGTTCGACGTGGACAACACTCTCCTCGATAGCGATC
>JANMKA010000034.1:0-10347 GCA_031371765.1 Blastocatellia bacterium | reverse complement strand
CTTCACGGCTTCCTGATGAGTGTCGTTGAGACTTAACGTCGCGCGGAGAACTCGCGCAAGGCAAACTTATAAACCTCGAGTGTCCTGTGTGCCGCCTTCTGCCAGGAGAATTCTGCTGCCCGAGCTTTCCCGGCAACCGAGAATTGTTTCCTCGCGTTGGCATCCTCCAACAAAACCAAAATAGTTTCGCAGAGATCCGCTGCCTCAGTCGGCTCAAAAAAGCTCGCTGCCTCGCCTGCGATTTCGACCAGAGCGGGAATGCGGCTGGCAATCACAGGCGCGCCGCAGGCCATCGCTTCCAGCGGCGGCAGACCGAAACCCTCGTAAAGCGAAGGGTAAACAAACGCGCGACATGACGAATAGAGTGCCCGCAGTTCCGCGTCATGAAGATAGTCGGTGATGACGATCCGATATCGCGCGGCAGACTTTTTGATATTTTCAAAAAACGGATCGCTGAGCCAACCACGGCCGCCCGCGATCACGAGTTTTAATTTGCTGTCCGGTCGCGCGCGCGTGAACTGCTCAAACGCAGTCACCAGGACATTCAGATTTTTGCGTGGTTCGATTGTTCCAACTGCCAGGAGAAATTCATCGCCGCAGCCAAGTTTGCCACGAACTTCCCGCGTGCTCGCAAAATCGACTGGCTGAAATGAAGCACGCGCCGCTTCCGGAATCGCGAAAACCTTCTCGGCATTGACATCAAGAAGGTCGCAAACTTCGCGTCGCACGCTTTCGCTCGGTGTAATGATGGCGTCGGCGGTGCGGGCCATGAGTGGCGTGCGGCGGCGTGCCCGGCGAACACTTCGCTTTCGATGCGTGTCGGGATAAAGCAAGAGCGAGAGGTCATGAATCGTGAGGACCGTCGCACAGCGCCGCCACAAAGGCACGTCATAGTTTGTGCCGTGGAAAAGTTCGATCTTGTTTCGGCGCACGTAGCGAGGAAGGCCATTCGACCACCAATGGCGACCCAGCGGACCGACCAGCGCGCGCTTTAGTCCAAGATTTGCCGGAAGTTCGCTTCCTGCCGAATCCGCAGTGAGCTCTACTGGCGCATAAGTTGATGGGTAAACGATCTCGAACGTGTTTTCGGGAGCGGCCTGGGCGAGTGCCCGCGCCAGTTCGAAAGTGTAATGGCCCACGCCTGTTTTCGGCGAAGTGAGCGGCAGACCATCAAGTCCTATATGCATTCTTTTTGCGCCTGGCCAGGCGGTCCGAGCAACCTGAGTAGTGGCTGTTACTTCTCAGCTCAACCAGTTTTTTTTTGCGAAAGTGGCGCGTTTAGGCATTGATTGACGCCAGTTGGCGTCACGAGTTAGACTTTAGCCCTTGTCGGTGCGTCTAAACTTTTGGTTATAGACGACTCCTTGTCTCGAGGCCTTTTCCTCAGAAGTTAAATGTTACGCTGGGAGCAATAAGATGAAATTTGCCTTCGCTTTACTAATCACAGCCTTCGCTGCCTTGACCGTCTGGGGACAAGCGCCGCCGACATTGCGCATAGTAACCGAGATTCCCAATCTGCCGTCCGACCTTTATTACGGGAACACGAAAGTTAAGCCGCTGCGTTTGCGTCCGGGCACGAACACGCCCATCACCATCGCCGACGCTGACTTTTTCGTCAACCAGCAATACGTCGACTTCCTTAGCCGCTTTCCGGATCAGAGTGGTTTCGATTTCTGGACCAGCCAGACCAGCCCTGCTCCTTGCGGTGGCGACGCGGAATGCATCCAGGGACGCCGCGACAATACTTCCGGCGCTTTCTTCCTGTCCATTGAGTTTCAGGAAACCGGTTATCTGGTCGAGCGCATGTACAAAACTGCTTATGGCGATTTTAGTGGGACGTCGACCTTTGGCGGAACTCACACCCTGAAGGTGCCGATTGTTCGACGCAGCGAGTTCTTGCCGGACACACTGCAGATGTCGAATGGCGTTGTAGTGAACCAGGGTAACTGGCAGGCGTTGCTGGAAGCCAACAAGGTGGCTTTTGCGAATGACTTTGTCTCGCGTTCGCGTTTCACCACGGCATTCCCCGCAGGCATGTCGGCAGCAACTTTTGTTGACACCTTAAACGCAAATGCGGGCGGCAACATCCTTGACTCTTCGCAGCGCAATTCCCTGGTGACTCAACTAAGTTCGGGAACAATGACGCGGGCACAAGTAGTCAGGGCCGTTGCTGAAGATCAGGATTTGAACATTGCTGAGAAGAACAAAGCATTCGTGCTGATGCAATACTTTGGTTACCTGCGTCGCGATCCAAACTCGGGTCAGGACACCGACCACACAGGCTATGACTTCTGGCTGCAGAAAATGAATAACCATGGCGGCGACTTTCACGCCGCGCAAATGGTTAGGTCATTCCTGGTTTCAGGCGAGTACACGGGTCGCTTCTAGCTGGCAGGCATTAAGCAAACACAACGGCAGAACAGGATGTCTGTCAAAACAAAAGGCTGGATTCAAATGAATCCAGCCTCTTCTTTTTAGATGTGCGCTACGCCAATCCGCACCCTTATCCTGGTCCGAACCGCTGCCGGTATTCTGCCGAGACGATAAACGCCTTCACCATTTCCGCATTGACGAAGTTGCCGTTGAACTGAATCAGTTTGGTCAACCAGAAATCGTAGCCCGTGTAGTCGCTGTCCTGTCCCGCGTTTGGATCGCGCCGCAGGTAACCAAAATATTGCATCAGCACAAATGCTTTGTTCTTTTCGGCGTTATCCAAGTCTTGATCTTCGGCTACCGTTCGCAACACCTGCCCCCTCGTTTTCGCTCCCGAAGTGAGATCGCTAACCAACTGGTCGCGCTCCGCCGTGGATAACGGATTGCCGGCGTTGCTGTTCAAAGCATTCACAAACTGCAACGGCGTCATCGTGAACGGGTAGGCCGTTGTAAAGCGCGTGCGGGTCACGAAGTCGGCAGCGAAAGCCACTTTATTGCTCTCAAGCAATTGATCGGCGCCCGGTTGTCCAATCACCACGCCGCGACCGATTTGCTGGCTGTCAACCAGAAATTCCCTGAACCTGACGATCGGCACAGGCAGTTGGTGCACGCCGTTAAATGTCGAAGTGCCGTTGGCGTCGCCATAAGCGACCTTGTACATCCGTTCGACCAGGTAACCGGTCTGCTGGAACTCAATCGAGAGGAAGAAAGCCGCCGAGACATTGATACGTTTCAACTCAATGCAAGACTGCGTAGTGCCACAATCGCTGATCTGATGACTCCAGAAATCCAGCCCACCCTGGTCAGGATCGCGATTGAGAAAATCAATGTAGTGTTGGCGCACAAAGAACCGCGCGTCCGAGTTGTCCAGCGGATTCGTGGTTGGCGGCACCGTATCGTTGTCTGCAATCGTGACCGACGCTATGTTGCGGGCGCCGATTGTGATGCCGATGGGATTGCTCAGCTCCAGGCTGAAACTTTCGGTCGCCTCCTGGTAAACATCGTCAATGATCAGCACCGTAATCGATTTGCTGGTTTGTCCCGGAGCAAACGTTAGCCGGCCTGAAGCGAACAAGTAGTCGCCCTTTTGCGTGGCCGAGCCGTCGACAGTCACGTAATCGATAGAGGCTTGCGTCGAAGTGTCACCCGAGCGAGTTACAGTGACCGCTACGCTGCCAGTGGCCTCGGCTGCAGTGAACGGCGACTGGGAAAACTCAAGAGTGCTAATGGGCAACCGCGGTTGAAACAATACCGATTGGGCGTTGGTCAGACTTATGGGCGTTTGTTCTGAAGTGTGCGAAGGAATAACGTAAGCGTCCGGCTCGCCACCGCCAATTCCCACCACCGGGAAAAGATTGGTGTTGCCGCTGCCGTAACGAGTGACAATGGTGCCGTCGCTCCGAAGTTCGATTTCGAAATTAACCGCAGGCTGGCTCGCCGGGTTCGAGCCATCACCGAAAATTTCACCCTGCCAACGAAAGATGATGTGCGAGGCGTCAGGTATGACAACGTAGACATCATCGCCCGCGCGCCCGTCGGTTCTGAGGTCATCCCAAAGACCGGAAATCATCTTGAACTGAGCCAGACCGGCGGTCGAACTGGGTACGTCATCGCCGTCACCACCGGAGCGCGTCGGCGGCGTCTGGAAAAAGAGGTTGCCGTTGGTGGAGATGTTTACGCTCGAGAAATTCTGGCCGAAGAAGGGAAAAGAAAAGGGCAACGCGTAATTTAGTTTTAGCTTGTCATCCCCCACCAAACTCAACGCCGTTCCGCCACTCGAAAGCGTGGCCGCGCCGGCAAGTTGGGTGATGTAAGGATCGCCCTGGACCGGACCAATCGTTACGGGAAAGCTGGCTGGTGTTCCTTCGTTTCCGACGTTATCAAACTCGCGCAGCGTAAGCGTTCCGCTCGTGTGCCGGTAAGGAATCTTCAGGTCAAGCGCCTGCGTCGTACCGGACGCCTTTGGAATTGTGTTCTTCAATGCTGTGACGGCGCCACTGGTCCCATCGGTAAAGCTGACGGTGTAGAGCGAAGCCTGTCCGGCCGCGCCATCGTCACCTGAAGCATTCCAGCCGATATTAAAGGCGCGGCCGTTTTGCGAGTTGAGATGAAAATTAGTGACTGTGCCCGGCGGCGTGACATCGCCCTCGGTCACCGCCACGAAGCTGTTGCCAACGTTGAGCCGCCGGCCGGTGAACGTCAATCCCGCCAACGCCGGATCAAGGTCGCCATTATAAAGCAGCAAACTCCGCAGTTGCTGCACCGTTAGATTGGGGTTCGCGGCCAGCAACAAAGCAGCAGCGCCGGCAACATGAGGCGACGCCATCGAGGTGCCGCTGATGCTCTGATAAGTGTTGGTAGGCGTGGTGCTGAGAATTCCCGAACCTGGTGCGCCAAGCGGCACCGTGTTCGCTCCGTAATGCGAGAATCCAGCAAGATTATCGGCCGAGTCGGTCGCAGCCACGCCGATAACATTTGCCACATTGTAATTGGAGGGAAAGTGGCCAACGATATCATTGTTAGCCTCGGGGTCGTCCGGTGCATTACCGGCGGCTGCCACAAAAAGAATGCCCGATTGATTCGCGGCGGTAATGGCATCCAGAAAAGATTGATCAAAGCCACCACCACCGTAACTATTGTTTAGCACGCGAATGTTGGCGCCCTTGGTGTGGCCCGAGCTATCCCACAAATCCTTCATTAGCTTGGCGTAGTTCACGGCCCGAATAGCGTTGGCAGTATCGCCGCTCGATCCATTAATGAATCTCAACGACATCAAGCGCACGTTCCAGTTGACGCCCACTACGCCGATGCCGTTGTTCCCCACAGCGCCAATGGTTCCCGCCACGTGCGTCGCATGAAACTCGCCGGGAATTGTTCCGGAGTTAGAAGCGAAGTTATAGCCATTCACATCGTCGATGAATCCATTGCCATCGTTGTCGATGCCATCTCCGGCAGTCTCCGCCGGATTGACCCAGATGTTGGCAGCCAGGTCCTGGTGAGTCTTATCGATGCCTTCGTCGATCACACCAACTACGATTGCAGAACTCCCTTGCGTTGTGTTCCACGCGGCTGGTGCTCCGATTTTGTTGAGGCCGTAAAGCTCGTTGCTTAGAAACCTTGGGTCGTTTGGCGTGAGATCTGGATGGAGCAGATAGTTCGGTTCAGCATAAAGAACGTCAGCTTGTTTATTAAGCGCCTCAATCGCATCCAGCGTTTGTTCCGGCGCCATGTGTGCGAGACGCAATCCGGGAACACTGTCGGCGCCTTCAAAGCCCTCAATCCGGATCGGCACCTGGTGGGAATTCACTGCCAGGGTCAGCTGAGTCGCCGCTCTTTTGGCGGTGCCTTCGCTCTTGTATCGAACCAGCGCCTCACCGGGAACAAAAGCAGGCTTGCTTCGCTTAGGCGAGGCATCCGGCATTCCCGCCTGTTGCGTGGCTTTTGAGGGGCGCGGCCCGCTTGCGAGGATGATGGCGACGGCCAGGACGAAGAGAGCTGAAAAGAATACACGGGCGCGAGCTGAGATTTTGCGAGGGGGCCGAGCAGACATCAGGGGAATCTCCTAAAACTTATAAATTGCAATATGAAGTCGATTATTTCGCAGTCGGAGTCCAGGGCGTGGAACCCTGGGTGACTAGCAAAGACGATCGTCGCTACTCAAGGGCAGCAGTTCTAATTACGTCCTGCCAAATATACCGCAGTTCGATTCGGGTTTACAGGCCCGAGAGCTTCCGACAACAGACTCTTTAAAACTCTCGCACCTTGCCGCAGTGCTGCACGAGTGAAACGCTGGTAACTAAGCCTCTGTTAGTTGGGTTATTTAGTGGAAACGTTGCCCGATTTGTTCCGTCCCAAATGTGCCAATACCGTTTAGGCGAAAACTGAAGACCATCCGGTTTTCCTGCCGCACGCCAACATTGAAAGTGTAATTCTGCGCAGTTACCGCGCAGCAGTCCCAGCTATAGCCAATGGTTACCGTCGAACTCACCAGCGAGCGATGTTGTCCCGGGTGCACCTGAAAGTCGAAGAAGAAGGACGCGCCGCCGAACAGTCCGCGTTCACGGTCGCCGAGAAAGAATGATGGACTCCATTGGGACCCGCGCAACGTTCCGGGCTCTTTGCCGAGCGGGTTCGCGAATTGTTCCAGACTCGGCACCAGTTCGACGGCCCGCGTGTAGTAAAAGCTTTGAAAGATCTGCACCAGCGAGCGATTGATGCCGAACGAAGCGGAAAGTGCACGCAGGCCGCCACCATGCGTGTCCAGGTCGCTACGAAGATCGACAAATAAGTCTGCGCGCGGGCGGTAACGGGCCTCAACGTTCAAGGGCGAAAACCGCCGCGGCACGCCGCCATAACTGAATCCCGAAAACGTATTGATGGGATAAAACTGATTACGCTGGCCCGGCACCAGGGCGCCACCAAAGTATGGGTCGAAGAAATATTTTCCGCGCACGGTAATCGTCAGCGCTTCATAAGGCTGACTGGCTAGCGACTCTGATTTCCCTGGCCCAGTCGGCGGCGTTGTCTCTTTCCCTTTGCCGCTGACATTCTCTGTCGATCGCTGAGTAAAGAAGCGGTTCGAGACTCCAAACTCAATTTCGTTTGTGTCCGCCACCGCATCGACATAATCAAAACGGATGACGCGGTTAAAGTCGTTCACTCCGGAAATTTTCCGATAAACAATGTACGGCTCGATCACATGCCGGAACCAGAACGCGCCGCTATGTTGAAAGTCCTTCGCGAGCGCCGGCGGTCTGACATCCAATTCAAACTCGCCGTAACTGCGCGTGATGTTTTGGCTCAATATCGCGCGATTGGTCGGGTCAATTGAATTGGAATAAAAAGTCGCCCGCGCCCCCGCTGTCGCCGTCACCGACACGCCAAAAAAGTAGAGCGGGATTTGTACGCGCGGATGAAAGTCGAGTCGTTGCACTATCGATGGCGAAATGATTGGTTCGCCGCCCACCGCCAGCCTGAAAGCAACCAGGTCATCAGTCGTTTCCTTGCGGCTTACGCCTTCCGCGCCGGCTTCATAGGAAAAGTAGATAGGCAGTTTCTTAATAAAGTTGAGCGGCGACGCGCGCTTTTCAAACGTGACACTGGGCAGCTCGCGTATGCGGATGCGGACGTTCGGCAGGTTGGTTACCTGCGAGCGGGCCAGAAAGTTGAAACTGTAGGCGTTGTAATCCTTGTTAACGAAGACCTGCGAGCGCTCTTCGGGCGAAATTGCCTGCTGGATGCTATCGGAAAAAACCTGGCGATACGCGAGATTTGACGTGACATTGACATCCGCTGCCGCAACGAAGCCGTTAGGAAAATAATGGACCCCTTCGACGTAGAAGCTTGAGCCACCCTGATCCGGATGATCGGCATCGGCTTTGGGACCTAAAGCGCGATCCTTCACAACATAAAAGCCGGCATTGAAGTAGGAACGCGAATTCGCGCGCGTGCGCAGGTCGGCGCCGATTCCGTAACCGCGCTTGGTGTAAATGTCACTTCGCAAAGTGACATCGGCGGACCTGCCCAACGTTTGATAGTAAGCAGTGGAAAGGCGAAACCCTTTTGGACCGGAACCACTGAATGTCGGCGTCAGAAAGCCAGAAGCTCGATCGCGCGCCTTAAGCGAGACGGACGCGTAAGGCAGGTAGAAGATCGGAATCTTTTTCACGCGCAGATTCGGTGAATACAAGCGCACGCGATCGCCGGTTTTAATCTTCACTTTCGCGGCGTGAAAGCTCCACTTGGGGACGTCTTCATCGCAGGCAGTCACCTGCACATTTGTCGCGATGATGGTATCGAGGCTTACTCGATCAACGCGATCGGCAGTGAAATAGACACGCGTGCCGTCCTGCGTCTGATTGGTGTAGCCAGTCGAGTCGATAAACGATCCGGTCTTGCTTTTGTAGTTCCATTCAGCTCGCGAGCCGGTGATGCGTTGCTGGTCGCCTTGATCAAACACGACATTGCCCTCGGCAACCACTTTGTTCGTCGCTTCATAAACCGTCACTTTGTCGGCCTGCAGCCGGAAGGTGCCGATGCGCGCATCGACGTTACCCTCATAAACAAAAACGCGTGCTTCCTTTGGACCAGAAACGGTCTGCGTGCCGGCATCAACTTTCAACAAATCCGTCGGCTCGCCCACTTCGCCCTGCGCGACAGTTCGTCGCGGCTTAACTGGCTGATCCTGAGTTATGGGGTTGACGTTGGGCGTGTCGGTCATCGGGTTTGTGACCTTCCGATCGACGGGATTGGTTTGCTGAGCAACGAGAAGGCGCGGAGTCATGGCAAGCAGTGAGCTTGCCAGGAGGGAGAAGATTAGAGCAGAGCACCGACTGGTACGTAAAGAATTGCGCAAGAGAAAATGAACCCTTCTGGCGGGGAGAGCGAGCACTTCGCAGGAAGTTCCAATGCTGCAAGCACCACCCGTTCATAAAAGCGCAGCGATGCTACCACGAAATACTTAGCTGTAGGCAATGCGGCCCACTGCCCACGGCACACTGCCCACTGTTATCATGCGCGCCGATGGAAAAGCGCCAACTAATGATCGTCGCGGGCGAAGCTTCGGGTGATGCGCATGCTGCCGCGCTCGTCGATGCATTGCGAAATGCCGAGCCCGAGTGCGGGCTGGAATTTTTCGGCGCCGCTGGTCCGCTGATGCGCGCGGCCGGCGTGGAGTCGGTGGTTAACACCGACGCGCTTTCCATCATGGGACTCGTCGAGATTGGCTCGGCTTTGCCGAAGTTTTGGCGCGCTTTCAGACTCTTAAAGCAAGCGGCAGTTGAACGAAACCCCGCTGCGGTAATCCTGGTTGACTGGCCTGACTTCAACTTAAAACTCGCGCGCGCGCTGCATCGTCGCGGCCTCAAGATCATTTACTACATCAGTCCGCAGCTTTGGGCCTGGCGCGGTTATCGCGCGCACAGCATTGAACGCAACGTTGACTTGCTGCTGTCGATTCTGCCATTTGAAAAAGATTGGTACGCGGACCGCGGCATCGATCAGGTGGAGTATGTGGGCCATCCCCTGGCTGGTGAAGTTTATCCGCGTTACGACCGCGCAGAGTTTTGCCGGCAAATGAAACTCGATCCTAAGCTACCCATCATTTCACTTCTGCCCGGTAGCCGGCGCATAGTAGTTGAGCGCATCCTGCAGCCTATGCTCGAGGCTGCGGCGCTGATTTCTGCACGCCGGCCCGAAATTCAGTTTGTCGTTGTAGTCGCGCCCGGCCGCACCTCGGATGAAATATGAGAGATTGTGCGCGCGCAACGCGCAACGCCTGAGCCGCTCCCTTCATGTCTTCATATTGTGTCCGGACAATCACGGGAAGCGCTCGCCGCTTCCGACGCCGCCGCGATTGCGAGCGGCACAGCAACGCTCGAAGCAGCGTTACTTGGAACCCCGATGGTCGTTGTTTACAAAGAGTCGCTGATCAACTGGCACACGCTGGGACGTTTGATAACGGTGGACCATTACGGACTGGTAAACCTGGTGGCCGGCGAACGCGTGGCAACTGAATTGATGCAGAATGATCTGAACGGCGAGCAACTGGCAAATGAGTTACTCTCGTTGCTTGATTCGGAAACTAATGCAGAAGTGCGTGCCCGTCTCAGTGAGGTTGCGCACCAGCTAGGCGAGGGCGGCGCTTCCGAAAGAGCTGCGGAACTGATTATCGGAGCCCTTAGCTAATCAGCCTTTATTCTTGAGTTCCTCCAACTGCCGTCTGAGGTCCTTTAGCTCTTCTCTCATTTGCGGCAGTCGGCCCAAGTGAGCATTGAGACGTTTATATTCATCCAGCGGCTGAATCGGAATGCCCCACCACACTCCCGGCCGCACAATCTTTCCGGGAAGAACTCCTGCTTTTGAGCCAATCACTGCCCCGCTAAGCACGCGTATGTGATCGCCAAAACCGACCTG
>JANMKA010000165.1:0-21303 GCA_031371765.1 Blastocatellia bacterium | reverse complement strand
CTATTTTTTGATAGTTTTTGACGCGAGTTTCGCTCAACAGGACAGCCAAACAAGCGGAGGCAGCCTCGCTTGCCTTTAACCTTCGCGCTCGGATAAATTACTTCCAATCCGGAAAACGACAGGACAGGCATTCCGGCCTGTCACCGCTTCAATCAGAACAGATTGTCATTGCGTAACTCTCGACAGTCAGGAATATCTATCCTAGGTTTGCTCCTCCGAAAGGATTGTTTTTATGAAAGCCTACGCCACGGAACTTATTCGCAACCTTGCGGTCATCGGACACGGCGACGCGGGGAAGACGCAACTAATTAGTTCGCTTCTCTACGTCGCCGGAGCCACACCACGCTGGGGAAAGGTTGATGAAGGCACCACCGTTACCGATCACGAAGAAGATTCCATTGCCCGCAAAATTACTCTCAATACCGCACTCGCTCATTTAGAACATCGCGATACCAAAATAAATTTTATTGACACGCCGGGTTACGCGGCGTTTATTTCTCATGCGCGCCCGGCGCTGCGCGTAGCTGATTGCGCGTTAGCGGTGGTTGACGGCGTTAAGGGAGTAGAAGTTCAAACTGAGAAGACATGGGCTTATGCAAATGAATTCATCGTGCCGCGCATAATGATAGTGACTAAGCTGGATAAGGAGCATTCTGATTTCGGTAAAGCAGTCGAAAGTGCTCAGAAGATTTTTAGCCGCGCAATTATTCCTTTCACCTTGCCGATTGGCAAAGAAAAAGATTTTCGCGGAGTTGTGGACGTGGTCCATATGAAGGCCTACGAATTTGGCGCCGACGGCCAGGCGAAAGAGATCGACATTCCTGCCGAAGGACGCGAATACGTCGAAAAGACTCGCGAACGACTGGTTGAGCTGGTTGCCGAATCCGACGACGCGTTAATGGAGAAATACTTCGACCAAGGAACCCTCGACGAAGCCGACATTCTACCGAACATCAACAGGGCCATCGCCAACAGCAAACTGTGTCCGGTGTTTGCCGTATCCGGCGCAACGTTGGTCGGCTTGCGCGCCTTTCTGAATGCGATTGTTGATTACGCGCCGGATCCCGCGCACCACGAGGCTGAGTACGGTCTGCCGGTTGATGCTCCGGCGGATGCAGACAAGATTGCGCGCAAGTACAGCCCGAGCGAGCCCTTTTCCGCTTATTGTTTCCGCACTGTCGCGGATCCGTTTGCCGGCCGCATCAATGTCATGAAGATTATCAGCGGCAAACTGCAAAACGATGCGACCGTCCTGAACTCAAGTCGTGGGGTTATGGAACGTCTTGGCATGCTGCACTCAATCCAGGGCAAGCAGCTCGATAAGGTTCCTGAGGCGTACGCCGGCGACATTGTTGCCTGCGTGAAATTGAAAGAGACGCAGACCGGCGACACGCTGTGCGATAAGGCCGCGCCGATTGTTTACCCGCCAGTCGAATATCCCGAGGCTGCAATTGCGTTTGCGATTGAACCGAAATCGCGCCAGGACGAAGAAAAGATCAGCGTTGCGCTACACAAGATTCTGGAAGAAGATTTGGCGCTGCACTTTACTCGCGACGCGCAGACGAAAGAGTTTTTGTTGTCCGGTTCAGGGCAACTGCACGTTGAAACCGTAGTCGAAAAACTGAAGAAGCGTTACAGCGTGGAAGTGACACTGCATCCGCCCAAGGTCCCTTACAAGGAAACGATTACCCAACGCGCCGAAGTCCAGGGAAGACATAAGAAGCAAACTGGCGGACGCGGCCAGTTTGGCGACTGCAAGGTTGTGTTCGAGCCGTTACCGCGCGGCGGTGGCTTTGTTTTCGAAGACAAGATTTTCGGCGGCGCCGTACCGCAGCAGTTTCGCCCGGCTATCGAGAAAGGGATCATCGAAGCGGCGAAGTCCGGCGCCATCGCGGGCTATCCCCTCGTGGACTTTAAGGTGCAATTGATTGACGGTTCATATCACAACGTCGACTCAGACGAGCACTCGTTTCGCGCGGCCGGCCGCAAAGCCTTTCGTGCGGCGATGGAAAAGGTGAAGCCATCGATTCTGGAGCCGATTATGGATGTCGAGATTCTTGCGCCTCAGGAAAACAGTGGCGACATTATGGGTGACCTCAACTCGCGGCGCGGTCGCGTGCAGGGCATGGAAGCGAGCGGCAAATCGCAGTTGATCAAAGCCCAAGTGCCGATGTCGGAAATGCTGAACTACCAATCGACGCTAAACTCGATCACTGCGGCGCGCGGATCCTTTCACATGCAGTTTTCACATTACGATCCAGTGCCGGGACAACTGGCGCACAAGATCGTTGAGCAGTCGCGCGCCGAGGGCCGCATTCGCGGTGAAGAAGAAGAGTAAGTCCAGGACCGTAGCTTGAATTTCCGTAGTCGTTAACTCACGAGCCCTTACGATCGGCAGCAGGTTTTCTAGGGTGAGTGCACCTGCACACATCCGCTGCTGCAGTTGTTTTTCAACCTCAATCATTGGATGTGGAAAAATCATGTCAAACACCTCTCAGTCCTCAACGGATTCCAAGTCCGAACGTTCTGAAAACGACCGCCTCAGTTTCGGACTGCTGCGCGAGATACGTACTGACGCTCAGTACCTGCAAAACCTTTTCGAGGAAACGATCGGCCTAGCCGAAAAATTGGATGCCGCCGGGCGGGCTGCGCTCATGGATCGAGTGTTAAGCGATCGAATGCAGGCCCGAATCGACTTTCCGATCAGCCGTAACCTGGATGTGTTTGCAGCTTTATTCGCTGTAGACAACCGTCAGCGTGAATGGGGCTCTGACGCCATCGAATCCATTCGTCTAAACTGGTTGCACGTAATGGACCTGTGGCCCAACGCTGCCCTTACCTCAGACGAGCAGCGGCAGGCGATTGCTCAGGCGCAGGTCTGTCTCGACCAGATCATTTATCAATGCGCGTCCCTGACTTTGTCGCCACGCGTTAATGACACAATGGAAAATCTGCGTGTCGGCCAGCCGTTGGATTTTGACTTCGTCTTTAGTGGCGAGTTGCCGCGGAATTTAGAGATGCGTAGCCGCTTGCTCCAGGAACTGTCACAGGAGGGCGGTGTGCTGGGAAGCGCAGTAGTGGATTGCGACCAGCGGGTAATTTACAAAGTCGCGCAGACCCGCGCCGAACAGCGGCACAGTGCGTACAAAATAGTTGCTCTCTTAGTGTTAGCCGGCGCTATCGTGCCTTTGGCGCTTGAATGGGCTGGCACGTTGACCAATAATTCGCCATTTAACTGGCCTGATTTACCACGACTCTACATGCTCTATGTCGTCGTATTCCTCGGCGCCGGAGCGCATGTGGCAATCGATGCCTTAAAAGCCGCGAAAGCGCAAACGCGGCCGGACTTTCAAGCCATGAACGATTGGGTGCTTTGGGTCCACGTCCGCTACATCTCCATTCTGTGGACCCTCGGTTGGATTGTCCTCGGATATATTCTGCTTGTCTTAGCGATGCCGAAACTTGAATTAGCGTCGGCGTTCTTCGCCGGCTACAGCATCGACAGCATTACCGGGTTGTTCCTCGCTCGGTTCGAGACCACCGTGAAAACAAACACGCAAGCATTGACGGGCGTGAAGAGTACGCCCTAAGAGCGCAGCGAGCTACTGCCTGCGCCGAACCGTTGCCGAAATTCAGCGGAGCGCATTCGTAGTTCCAGCCAATCGCGAAACAACTCCGGCGCGACCAGCCAAACTCTTAGCCATTCGGCAACTTCCTTCGCTTCTGCACGCTCTCGTTGCCCGAGGATCTTGCTGCGCGCCAACAACAACGAATCCTGGCGCGCGGCGGCAATCACTTCGCTTAAATGTTGAAGACCCGTCTGGTCTTTCGTCTGTTCCAGCTCGCGCCTCCGGATTTCGACAGTGCCAAAAGATTCGAGCGCAGTTCCAAGACTGGAAAAATCAGGGCTATGGCCAAGTGCAGTCGCCTTCCCTGCCCGCCATTTCAGGTCGCACTCAAAGACTTCCGGATGCCGCAACGCCGCACCTTCATCGGCAACCACGCGGGCAATCGCTGCCGGGCTCTCAACTGCCCCGGCGCCCAACGCTAAGTAAAGCGCTTGTTGTATCTGCTCCAACTCGCGCTCGCCAACTGATTCGCAATCCAACGCTTCCCAGACTTCGATAATTAGGTCGCGTTTCGTGCGCGCTTGCCAATTTTTCTTTGGTGTCTTCAAAGTAGAATTATTGCCGCCAAACCGGCGACCCGCATCGAAACCCCCGAGTCTGTATCAACTTATCTTTCGATTCGGTACTATACCCGACACGCACCGGCGCTTCTATTACGCTAAACTCGCTCTGTTCGCAGTCCAACTTCCGGGGTCTAAATGGTCCAGCAGTTTGAAGAGATGAACGTTTCGGTTGCAAAAGTGCGCGGCTTTTTCGCGCAGGTCGCCGCAGCGTTTGCTAAAAACCCGTTCACGCCGCACCAAGTCTTCACTGGCGGACATGCGCAAACACTGGCCGCCTTCGCCTGGCCGCGCCGGCGCAAATTCAAGGCAGTTCACGATCGGGAACGGATTTTTCAAACCGCACCAGATGTAAAGGTGCTGGCGCACTGCCGCTGGCAACAGAATCGCACCGCCCATCCGACGATGGTAATTTGGCACGGCATCGAAGGCTCGAGCGACTCGACCTACATGCTGAGCATCGCGCAAAAATCATTCAGCGAGGGTTTCAACGTGATCAGGATGAACCTGCGCACCTGCGGCGGCACGGAACATTTGACGCCAACAATCTACCACGGCGGTCTCACGGAGGACCTGCGCGCGGTCGTAAGCGAACTGATTGGTCGGGACGGCTTGTCACGATTGTGTCTGGTTGGCATTTCGCTTGGCGGCAATTTGGTCTTGAAGCTGGCGGGCGAGTACGGCGATAATCCACCAAAAGAAGTGTTGGCAGCTTGCGCCATCTCACCTTCGATTGATTTAGAAGCAAGCGCGCAACTGATTTTGCAGCGATCGAATTGGCTCTACCAACAGGACTTTGTGCGTCGCTTAAAGCGGCGTCTGCGAGTCAAACATAAACTCTTTCCCGATCAATACGACATCAGCGAACTTTCATCGGTTAAGACGTTGCGAGAGTTTGACGATCGCTACACCTCAAGAGCGCATGGCTTTGACGGGGCGGATGATTATTATTATCGCGCCAGCGCTATACGCGTGATTGATCGCATTCGCTTTCCGACGCTGATCATTCACGCCGAAGACGATCCTTTCATTCCCTTCGCGCCGATGCGCGACCCAGCGCTCAGCAACAATCCTTACATTCTGTTGGCTGCCACGAAAAAAGGCGGTCACGTCGCCTTCATTTCCGCCAAGCCTCGTCCATCTAACCACTCACTTCCTGATATTCCCGACTCATCACTCATTACTCATCACTCATCGCTCAGCACTCAGCACTCAGCACTTGGTTCTCACGACTCATCACTCATTGCCCATCACTCATCACGTCCCGAGGACCGCTTCTGGGCCGAAAACCGAGTGGTCGAGTTTTGCGCAATGGCCCAGGCAATGTTGTAAACGCTGAGTTGAAGTAGTAAGAGGACTGTCCTTAAATAGCGATCGAATCGGGTAGCTCGATCTACTTCTCGATCAGCTTCAGCAGGCGGGCGGCGTGGTTGCGGGTCATTAGTGGCAGGTGGTCGTCGCTGCTTATGTCTTTCAATAAAGGAACCAGCTGCTGCGCGTCGGAGAGTCCATTGCGTTTGAGCATACTCTCGAGCTGGTCCATCAACTTGGGAGAGTTCAGTGGCTGATTCTCGCGTGCAATCGCCAGATCGAAAACCAAGATCGCCTGATCGGCAGCGCGCCGGTATTCGCTGACCAACGAAGACATAGCTTTGTTGCTGGTCCAATTGAACTCCGCCGTTCGCTTTCGCGAGTCCTGCTCCATCTGCAAACGCATTGTGCCGAGATGGGGATACTGTCGCGGCGCCTGGTAGTCTTCGTTTGAATCGAGAAAGCTCAACGTCTGCCATAATGCCGTTATGCGCTGGTTGGCGGCGCTCGATAATTCAAGTGGTTCCTTGTAGGGAACCTCTTCACTCCGCCGTTCAAACGTGATCGAGCCGTGGCCATTCTGGTCATGTTCGATGACGATGTGACGGATGAAAAACTGAGGCTGGGTAAACTCGTACTGGAACCGGGTGGATTTCAGCACGTCAACCGTCGTTGGTGCAGCGACTGGTTTGGTCACAGCGGCAGCGGGAGAAACAGGTTGCGCTGGCCGGGTATTCTGTTTCGCGCCTGATGACTGTTGCGCAACAACAAAAACCGCCGCGCTCAAAACCAGAAACGCAGCGGGGAGCATTCGAAACTTGATGGTTGGCTTCTTCACTATTTGAAAATGGCGCGGCCATTTTAGCGGAATGCCTGGTTGCGGGGGAAATGGGAAAGGCTTGCCTACGAAGATTTGGCCGCGGATTTTCGCGGACAAACGCGGTCAAAAACGACAAAAGGACAGTTTGGCGACAGTCAGAGGGTTTTACTCCTTAAATCCGCGCGCCTCCGCGGTAATCCGCGGCAAGATTTGGTTCGGGTATTTCAAGCGAGAGTGGCGCGTAGGACGGGCACGATGCTTGTCCTATTCAAACTTCACTGAGACCAATTTTGAGACACCGACTTCTTCCATGGTCACGCCATAAAGAGCCTTGGCCATTTCCATCGTGCGTTTGTTGTGAGTGATGACAATGAACTGCGTGTTCTGCGACATCTGCGCGACCTTGGCTGTGAACCGGCCGACATTGGCTTCGTCAAGCGGCGCGTCCACTTCGTCAAGCAAGCAGAACGGTGCCGGACGATAATGGAAGATGCCCAGAACCAGGGCCAGCGCGGCCATTGCTTTCTCGCCACCGGAAAGCAGCAGCACGTTTTGCAAACGCTTGCCGGGCGGCTGGGCGATAACGTCGATGCCTGACTCCAAGACGTCGTCGGCTTCAATCAAACTCATCTCACCCTTACCACCACCAAACAGCTCCTGGAACAACTCGCTGAAGTTTTTGTTGATCTGCTCAAACGCGTGACGGAACCGTTCGCGCGAGCGCCGCTTGATTTCCCGCAATGCTTCTTCCGTTGAAGCGACGCTGTCAATGATGTCCTGCCGCTGCGTCGTCAGGAACAGCAACCGCGCTTCATTCTCAGCCAACTCATCGAGCGCCATCATGTTGACGCCGCCAAAGGCTTCGATGCGTGACCGCAACTCTTCAACGCGCGCGTGCGCAACTTCGAGATCAAAACCGTCTTCGAGTTGTTGTTCCTGCGCCAGTTCTTCGAGCGATTGATTCAGCTCCGACGCGCAGTTTTCACGAACGAAAGTGAGCCGCGCCTGGGCTTCGGCCCGTTGCACTTCGATTGCAGCTCGCGAATCGCGAATTTCGGCGGCATGACGGTTCAAGTCGGAAAGTTGCGCCGCCAGTGCGTCGGCCTTTTGCCGCGCGCCTTCGAGCAATGCGGTCAAGCCGGCGATTTCCTGTTCTTCGCGCGCGCGTTCCTCGGCAATATTATTTGCCTGAAACTCCAGGTCGGCGATCGAGATCCGCAACCCGCCGATGCGCTCGGTGATTTCTACTAATTCCAAACGATGTCGCTCAACGCGTCCGGCAACGTCGGCGTATTCGGCTTCGATGCGCCGCAGTTCAGCGGCGGTGCTGCGCCTTCGTTCCGCGGCGGCGGCGGCTGTGGCTCGTTGTTCCGCCAGGGCTTCGCTTTCAATCTCGGCTGAGCGCCGCGCTTCGGTCAGCACCGCCGTCGCGCCGGACACTGCTGAGCCAGCCGCGATGCGGGCAGCCTCAGCTTGTTCAGCGTCGGCGAGCGCGGACGTGCGCCGTTTGTCGAGTTCGAAGCGCTCCTGCTCAACTCGAGCGCGGTCGTCGGAGACAACGCGCAGGTGGCGTTCGGCGCGCTCAATCTCGTGGGCCAACCCGGTCGCCTTAACATCGCGCGCCATCGCTTCGCGTTCTTCGCGACCGAGTGCTTCATTCAAAACCACGACGGCGTCTTCGAGACTAACCAGGCCCAAGCGCGCCAGTTTGGCAGCTTCTTCCGCCAACCTTGCTTCGTCGGCCAGGACTTGAGCGCGCGCTTCCAGTTCGCGCAGCTCGCGTTTGAAAGTCAGCAAGCCGGCGCCTTCTTCGAGCGCACGAGCATCGCCCGCACTTACAAACTGCCCGCTCGCCACCCAATCGCCGTTCAGCGTTACAAACATTTCCCCGGTCGCCAGCGAGCGCGCCATCGCATCGTCGAGATTGCTCGCCAGGCGCGCGTTCAATTTTCCCGGAAGCGTGCGCTGCAGCACTCCCAAAAGTTCGCGTGGAGCTCCTAACAGATCGGAAATTCGCAGGTTGTCGGCGATTGGTTCAGTCGCAATTGAGATTGTAAGCGCCGGCCGCTCTTCGACCTGGCAGGCAAGAGCGTTGGTTTCTTCACTGCCGCCATGAAGGCCGGCCACCAGGAAACTCGCGCGACCGCCATTGTTTTCCCGCAACCACTGCGCTGCCCGGGCAGCATCATCGGGAGTAGGAACAACCACCGATTGCAACGACGAACCGAACACACCTTCAACAGCGCGCTCCCACTTGGCATCCACGTTAAGCGCGTCGGCGAGTGTGCCGATAAAGTGAAACTCGCGCGAGGCCTCTTCATTCGCAAACAGCAACTGCACCGCAGAAGAATAGTAAGCGCGGCGGTCGTCAAGTTCTTTCAAACTTTCGAGGCGATGGCTGGTGCGCGAATGGTCGTCACGCACTCGAGTCAACTCCGCTTCCGTGTCGCTGACGGCTTCGTGTCCCTGGACCACTGCATCGACCGCGCGTTCGCGTTCGGCATTCAGTTCGGCAATGTGCTCGCGGGCCGCGTTAATCTCAACACTAAAAGCGTCGGCCGCGGCGCGGTGCTCGGCGTGTTGGGTTGCGGCGCGCTCGCCTTCGTGCGCCAAACCCTCGGCCTGAACTGCCAGGCGTTCCAGCGTGCCTTCGAGCTGCCGTGCAATTTCGCGCAACCGCTCAGCCACGGCCGTATGCTGCAGCAAGTCGGCACGCGCGCGCTCGATTTCTGCCTCAGCGCCGGCAGCCAACGTCAGCTTTCCGGCGTAGGATTCCTCTGCCACACTCAAACTCGCCACACTTAGATCGGCTTCGCTGCGCAACCTGGAATCATCTTCCTGCAGGCGTTTGCATTCCGATTCAACCAGGATCAGCCGTTCCGAGAGCGCGGTGATTTCTGCAGCAACTTCGCGGTTCCGCTTCTCGAACGAAATCACCTGCTCTTCCTGATAAGCGCGCTCGCGGGTTTGTCGATCGCGGCGCAAGACAGCTTCCGCAGCCGCAGCGCGCGCGCCGGCGAGGTCGTCTTCAGTTTTTCTGGCTTCCTGCGTTGCGGTGCGCGCATCTTCTTCCTGTCTCGCGAGGTCGTCAGCGACGCGGCGTTCCAGGGCGTTGGCTTCTTCCAGCTTGGCGACGGTGTCTTCGAGCAAGGCTGTCAGCTTGCGCTCTTCAGCAACGTAGACCCGCTTCAGGAGCTCGCGCAATTCCTCGCGAAACACGCCATAGCGACGTGCTTTTGCGGCCTGGCGCCGCAAGCTATTAACCTGACGATCGATTTCAGAAATGATGTCGGAAATGCGCGAAAGATTTCCGCGCGCAGATTCAAGCCGCGCTTCAGCGGCGCGCTGCCGCACGCGAAACTTGGTGATGCCGGCCGCTTCTTCAATGATCGTCCGGCGGTCCATCGGTTTGGCGGAAAGTATCTGACCGATTCTTCCCTGCTCGATGATTGCGTAATGTCCGCCGGCAAGTCCGGTTCCCGAAAACAGATCCTGAATATCTCGCAACCGGCAAAGCTTGTCGTTGAGCAGGTACTCGCTTTCACCGGAACGATAAAGGCGACGCGTCACTGATACTGCTTCGCCCGGGGCAAACTCGAGCGCTAAATTTCTCCGCCGCCAATGACGTTTGTGCTGCGCTTTGTGCGCGACCATTGCGTCGGTAACCGTTGCGGGAACTTCACCGTCAACCAGCGCCAACGCTTCCACAGGTTCCTGGACTGCTTCGCTTGCCGGCTCCGCGACGACTTCGGATGCGGTCAGCGCCTCAACATCAATAACTTGTTCGTCGATCTGTTCAAGGGTTGAATCGATGTCTTCGATATCCGGCTCATGCTCGATGACTTCGTCGCGCACCATGTGCATGACCACTTCGGCCATGCCGCTCGGCTGGCGATTGCGCGAGCCTTGAAAGATCACGTCCTGCATGGCGCCGCCACGCAGATGCTTTACGCGCTGCTCGCCGAGCACCCAGGCTATCGCATCAGCAACGTTGCTTTTGCCGCAGCCGTTTGGCCCCACGATGCCGGTAATGCCATCACCAGTGAACAGAATTTCAGTGTAATCCGCGAAGGATTTAAAGCCGGTGATCTCGAGGCGGTTGAGTTTAAACATGCGAGAATTAGTCTATTGTTCCCAGAGCCCTGGCGCCAACAGACTAACCCGATCAGGGGACCGCGCGAGGGTGTGCCAATATAAGTGCGAGATGCTTAGAATGTCAACCAAAACTTGAGGTTAGGCACGGTTATTGAAGTGGGTAGCAAAGTTAGGCGGGAGTGCTTAAAGGTGAGCCGGGAACGGGAGCTGGGAATGCGAGCCGGCTAGCTTGGTGACGTTCTCAGGGCGCGTCCGAAGGCTTTGCGGATAACATCACTTCAATGCCTTTGCGGACGCCGTCCGGAGTCGTCATTTCAGCGCGCAACTGACGGCCGTTGATTAGAATCGTTGGCGTGCCGTCGATGCCCTGTTTCGCGGCCGCATCCGCGTCGGCTTCAATGCGCATTTGGATCTGCTCACCATCCATGTCGCGGGTGAACTGCCAGGTGTTCAGGCCAAGATCTTTTGCAAATTGGATGAAGATCGAGCGCGGATTGACGTCATCCTTCCAGAGACTCTGATTCTCGTAAAGCAGATCATGCATCTCCCAAAAACGGTTTTGGCTGCGCGCCGCCTCGGCAGCCTGGGCGGCCGCCAGTGCGTTCTGATGAATCTTGGTCAAGGGCAGATTGCGAAAAATTAAATTCAGGTTAGCGCCATATTCCTGCTTCAATTTTTTGAGCGTCGGATGAAGTTGGCCACAGGGCGGACATTGATAGTCGCCAAACTCTTCCAAAGTAACAACTGTATCTGCTGCAACCTTCTTCTTTGCGGTGTCGGACGATTCAACGTCCGCAGCGCGCGAGGAATCGACGCGTTGATTTGATTTCAGCAGCAGCGCCGTGCCGGCAGCAGCTACCAGCAAAACCAGCGCGATGATCAGAAAGGGGCGAAGGTTATTCATAATTGCTTCGCATCATGTCAGAGAGCTGAATGTAACAGCGGGCCCGGTTATACAGCAATTGAAAAAAGAAGCGCAGCCAACGAACTTAGGTGGCTGCGCTTCATCTTTCAGTTTGTCGAAACATAACTAGCCAGTGAAGAACACGGTCCGGAATATTTGCTTTGCGCCCTCTCGCAACGCATCTGCGAAAAGGCCGTCGCTCGTACCGGCTTTCGCACTCGTCTCTGTCTCGAGGGCGGTTCCGTTTTGATTACCGGTTGGGCTGCCGCCAAAACGTTCGCGGTATTCACTGGAAACGATGAATGCCTTGACCATCTCCGCGCGCTTTACGCGGCCAAGGGCAACGTTATCATTTCGCACGTCTTCTCCCGGCTGGCTAAACTGGTCCATCTTGCTGAGCCAGAAGTCGTAGCCCGAGAAGTTGTTGTCAGGCGCATCGTCTGGATTACGCCGCAGGTAGCCGTAGTATTCCATCAACACAAACGCAGGATTGTACTGCTTTTGGTAGACAGAATTGCTGTCGGCCACACTGCGCAGAGCCGCCGCTCGGCCCGCTGTGTCACCACTGCCGTAGGCGCTTATGGCCGCATTTCGTTCGGCGGTGGTGGGCGTCACTGTCGCGTTGGCAAACAGCCCGTCGACGTAGACCGCCGCCGAAGTCCCCACCGGAAAGCGGGTGACAAATTCAGGCCGCTGCACAAATTCCTGCAAGAAACTGACCTTGTTTTGTTCCAGTTGCGCATCAGCTCCTGGTTGCCCGATAACGACTCCGTTGCTAATGGTTCGCTGGTCGCGCAGGAAAACGGTGTAACGTGGATTGCTCTTGTCGCTACCAAACGCTGCCTTGTGGGCGCGAATAACCAGATAGCCAGTATTCTGGAATTCAATGGAAAGGAAGAACGCGGCTGACACGTTCGTTCGCTTTTCGTCGATACAGGCGGCGTTGTTCCCGCAGCTCGCAATTTGGTTGGTCCAGAAATCCTCGCCGGCCTGATCGCTCTGGCGATTGAGGAAGTCGTGGTAGTGCTGGCCAACAAAACCGCGCGGATCGTTTATCGGATTTCCGCTCGACTCGACGGTATCGTCCGCGATTTGGACTGAGGCCGTCGCCGGCGCGCCCAACGTCGTTCCGCCTGATGGATTACTCAGAATGATGGTCGCGGTCTCTGGCCCTTCAGCATAACTGTCTTCGTTAATCAGGACCGGAAACGTCTTCTGCGTCTCGCCGGCCGCAAACACGAGTCTTCCCGTGGCGTAGATGAAATCGCCTTTTTGTTTGGCCGTGCCATCCACGCTGGTGTAATCCACCGTCGCACCTGCCGTGACCGTGCCCGCGCGAGTCACAGTTACAATCACCTGAGTGCAATCCTCTTGCACGGGATAAGCAGCCAAACTGAATTGGAAAGTCGACGTCGGCGGTGGCGTCGGTGATGGCGTGGGTGTGGGTGATGGCGTCGGCGTTGGCGAGCCCTGCGGGGTCGCGCATGAAACTGTACTCACACCGGAGCAATTGCCAACGACGAATTCCGTGCCGCCGCGCGTGATGTCGCGGCGTCCATCGCTGGAAGCCGTGAACGTCGAGCCACGCAATCCGCTGAGCACCGAACCCGGGCCAATTGCCGGACCTTTGGTGACCAACGAATTGAGTTTGCTGACTGCGACTTTGACAGTAATTGTTTTATTTGTGGTGTCGAACGCGCCGCAATCCGCCGAACCGCGATCGGTGTAAGTAAACGCGCCGTCTGAACCGCGCACGGCCGTTCCATAGGTAAACGTGCCCGCGGGATTCGTTTCCGTACTGGCGCGCAGATAGAAATTATCGCCTCGGTCAGACAGCGCAAAGCTGTAGTCGCCAACCGGACTGATGCCGCTGAAGGGCGCGTTAGCGGTGAAATTCATCCGCCAATTTGAGCCCGCCGGTACGGCCGTTAAGTCTGACACTTTCATCGTCGCGCTAATTATCGTTTCGCCACCTGGGCCAACCTCGCAACCATATTTGATCGAGAGGATGTCGAACGGATCGTTGGTGTTAATTCGCGTCAAGCCCCGACCACTTACGGCGTCCTGCGCAAAATCGGTCACTTGGGATCCGGCTATACCGCCGACGCTGGCTGCGGATGGTTGCGGACCAGTCGACGGCGCGGGCGTCGGTCCGGGATTTGGCACCGGCGTTTTTCCACCGAGGATGGATTCGCCAGTAATTTGGCGTGAGAGATAAACATGACCATCGAAATCGTTGTGGTCATCGGTGTAGCCGACCACGGCGGCGCCGGTCGGGTCAAATGAAACCTGGAAGTAGTCGATCAAGTTGCGGTTCTTACACTGCATTACCGGAGCGACGCACAGCCCACCTTCCGAAACATTGCTGCCATGGATAACGTGGTCGCTTACCTTCACCTGTCGAAACGTAGGATTCGTTGCGGTGGCGTTGAAGCTTTGTGCGAAGAACACTTCCCAGTTTGAGTTGTCGTCATTCGTTGCACTCGATGAGCCATACCAGACAATGCCAACGGAGCCGGGCGTAGATCCAGTTTCCAACCATGGGAATAAACTCGTCTTGGTGTCGGCGCCGTTGCTGACACGAATAGGCAAACTCCAGGTGACGCCCTTATCTGTGGAATGGACCAGGAAAATATCGTGGCCGTTTGAGTACGGAACGTACACAGTGCCATTCGGCGTGCCGTCGTCCGCAACTTTGACTGGAAAGAAGAGGTGGCCCACGCCGCTGGGATCGGTTGCCGCTTGGACACACTGATAAACAGCAGCTTCACCGGTTGGCAGAATTACTGTGCTATGGCAAACCTGACCGGTCGAGCCGCTGATGTAAACGGTCCCGGTCTTCTGATGCACATCAATATAGCCAACTTGTCCGATTGCGCCAGCCGTTTGCGCCGGGCCAAAGGTCAAGCCACCATCGGTCGAGCGTTGAATTTGGGTAACGGCGGGCGCAAGCGTGCGATAGAGAAGATAGACAACATTCTGCCCATGAAATTCTTCCCATTGCCTGTCATCCGCCGGCACGCCACCGGTCGCGTTACCAAGATTGTTCCGCGTAAAGCTGGCGCCTTTATCGCTGGATTTTTGCGTCGAGATATTCGCCGCGATCAAACTGGAAGAAGCGAGAGTCGGTGGATTTATCAACACGCTCGTCGTCGGGTCAGGCATGCTAACCGCGAGGTCAACGTCGCCACCACCATCGCCGCCGAGATCCGCCTGATCGTCCGGACTAAACGCGTCCGGCTGTCCGCGATAGATGGGGTTGCGCATGAATGGATCATAGCTGCCGCTCGCCGGCTGCAAATCTACGTACCAAAGATCGATGCCCGCCGGAAATCCGCGAATGCCTGCGACATAAAAATTTCCGAGCTTGTCGCTTCGACTGCTGGGCTCGCCATCACGGGGAGCCACCGGCGCTCTAGCCGTAACGCTGGGGCTGAAAGTAATTCCACCAGTTACATAGGTAGCTGCTCGTGCGGCAGTTTGCGCGCCAACGCTTACGCTTCCCTGGTATTGATCCGCAGCCGGGGTGACGGCCGAATAGACCACGCGAAGCGTGTAGTCGCCGGTTCCGGTATTGTTTGGATCGATCGCGGAATTCTCTTCTGTCCCAGGCGCGCCTCCGTGAGATTCGCCGACTGTCGGTGTCGCGTTACATTGCGCGCTGGTGGACGCGACCGTTGGACATTTGTGAATGTAAAGATCGTAGTCGTTCGCAGGCACTGTCCATTGAATCTTTGCGTTGATAATTTTTGCGCTCCACACGCCGGGCGTGACGGTCAGACGGAAAGTGTCGCAACTAACGCCTTCGACGCAATCAACTTCAGTCGCATTGGCGCCCGTGCCGCTAGCCGTCCCGGTCCAACTGCCGGTGAATGGGAGCACCGGACCAGTCGGGGCAATCGTACCCGAAGGTGGATTGGCGGCGGTCACATGCTGCGTTGGAAAGACGGCCAATAGCGTGGCGCCAATCACAGCGATGAGGATTAAGGCCGAGACAACAAGCAAACGGCCTTTCAACTCGACTTCTCGTGCGTGCAACGTGCTAAGTAGGTATTTCACTTCCCTTGTCCTTTCTGAATTTCAATCTATTCTGCTTGTGCTTCAAACCAGGCGGACGAGCCAGACCAGGTTTGCGAGCATGTCATGGCTCCAATTACCGGCCGGCTTCGCCAGCGCGACAGATCCAAATTGCTGGCCGCGGGTTGAGTCACCACCAAAGCGACCGCGGTATTCACCCGATACGATGAATGCCTTGACCATTTCGGCGCGTCGCACTCGGGCCAGCGCTAGGTTCGCGTCGCGCACGTCTTCACCCGGCTGACTGAATTGGTTCATTTTAGTGAGCCAGAAATCGTAACCGGCATAGTCACCATCAGGCGCATTGTTCGGATTCCTTCTCAGGTAGCCGAAGTACTGCATTAAGACGAACGCCGGGTTGTACTGCGCGTTATAAACTGCTCCCGTATCGATAACTGCCCTGATTCCTTTGGCCCGTTTTTCTTTCAGACTGAAACCGCTGTCATAAGCGAAGACAGCCTGATTGCGCTCCTGCGTCGTAGGCGTAGCGCCCGATCGCGCGAACAATTTATCGATGTACTCATCACGCGTCAGCGACGTGGGATATTCGGCAAGAAAGTCCGCTCGATCTACCCAGTCGAGCGCGAACCCCTGCTTGTTCTGTTCCAGGTTTGCTTCCCAGTTCCCTTGCCCGACCACGACATTGCGTTGCAGCGTTTGCTCGTCGCGCAGGAATTCCAAATAACGAGGCACGCCGCGCGGGCGCTGGGCACTGTTAACGAATGAAGCGCGATAGAATCGGAAGGCGAAGTAACCCGTGTTCTGGAATTCGATCGACAGGAAGAAAGCGGCTGAGACGTTGGTCCGCTTTTCGTTAATGCACGACGCATTGTTACCGCAGGAAGTTATCTCGTTGGTCCAAAACGCCTGGCCTTGCGCATCAGCCTGGCGGTTGAGGAAGTCGTGATAGTGCTGGCCCACAAAGGTCGCGGCATCGTCTATCGGATTGATTTCCACCGCCAGAAAATCGTTATCCTGAAACTGTATTGACGCAGCGTTGGGCGTGCCCAGGGTGGCTCCGGAAGGATTGCTTAGCTGGGCCGTCGCCGATTCAGTTCCCTCCGCATAGCCGTCCTCGCTAATCAGGACAGGAAAAGTTTTGCTGGTTTCGCCTGTACCGAAGACTACTGAACCAGCAGCATAAGTAAAGTCGCCTCGCTGAGTTGCCGTTGCGTTATTAACAACGTAGTCAACTACGCTGGGAAGACTCGTCGGACCAGTTCGCGTAACAGTAACGAGAGTCTGCACACATCCTTCGGTCACCGCATACGTAGTCTGACTAAATTGCACGGTCGTAGCGGGTGATGGGCTCGGCGATGGTGACGGGCTCGGCGATGGACTGGGTAATGGTGATGGACTTGGTGATGGTGATGGACTTGGTGATGGACTGGGTGACGGTGATGGACTCGGCGATGGTGACGGACTCGGTGATGGACTTGGTGACGGCGACGGCGTTGGTGTTGGCGTCGGTGTCGCCGCGGAGCACGGACTGTTGCCGACCAATCGATAGCTGTTGCCGGTATACGGATCTTGAATAGCCCGGCTCGTCGTGTCGACAGCCGAGGAAGCCAAGACGGTACTGTTGCCGTTGCCGGCAAAAGTTCGCCCAACGAGCGCACCGATTACATCTCCCGCGACCGGTGTGCCAATTTTGGTGGACGACAGGACAATCGTAATCGTCCCATTCAGCTGATCAATTGAGCCGCTGTCAGCGTCGCCAATTCGGTGCGGAATACTGGTATTAGCAGGAACGGATTCAACGGTAGTAACAGTGCCGTATTCAAACGTGGATACGCTCGAGCCGTCAGTGTTCATCCCAACGTAATAAGTGCCGGTGAAATTGGCGACCGCGATATTCGCGGCGCGAATCGGATAGTTCCAAATTACGCGCCACTGACGGTTAGGCTGCAGCACGCTGAGGTCAGCGACCTTTAACTTGAAGACGATCTTGTTTCCGGTATCGACATAATCCGCAAGCCGCACTTCCAGCACATCGAGGTCGGCATTTGCCGGAGCACTCTTCTGGTCGCCCGCCGGATCCTGGACCTCTCTTAAGCCGGCGCATTGAGAATCGCCGATTGGTTGAGACAGCACTTCATTGCTGCCGCATGAAGTTCCCAAAACACTGGTTGCGGTAACTTTGTAATAGTAATTAACGGTCGGGTTTGCACTCGCGTCCTGGTAACTGGTTGCCGTGCCCACGTTCGCCAGGAATGTTTCACCGCCGCTCGCGGTGCCGCGGGAGATGGTGTAGTTGGTTATGGCCGAGCCGCCATTGTCTGACTCGGACCAGGTAAGACGAGCGACGCTGCCATCGCGGCCGACTGTCAATAAAGGCGCGCCGGGTATGGTGGGCTCTGCCGGATCGTTAGCGGCGAATAGGCGCCGTCCTCCGGATTGGCGCGCGATTGCCGCCACGTCGGTGTAAGAGTTTCCCTTTGTCGCAGAGGTACCCTGGATGCAGCCAGCGCCGGTGCAGCCATCGGCATAAGCGACGAGCACGCGACCTTCCTTATCGATATCTATGCCGATGAAGTCGAGTAGATTGCGGTGCGCAGGTGAGCCGCCACCGAGGTGAATGCCGTTGCGTTGCACTGGGTCGTTAGGCGTGGCATCGGAAACCACCCAGGTAGCGCCGCCGTCATAAGTGTTGGCAATGTAAAGGTGCCAAACACCTGCGAAATCTTTAGCGTCTGGAGCGCCACCGGTTGTCGAACCGAGAAATGCAAACGACGCGCGGTTATCGTCACCGGCAACGATGGTGGGAAAGGCGATAGCCTTTATGCCCACCAGACTGCCAACATCAAAACTATTTTTCCAGGTCAGACCACGATCATCTGAAACTGCCACACCAGCGATGCTGTCGCCGCCGGCAAATGCTTCGTAGAGTCGACCGATAGGCTTGTTGTCGAGCGGCGTCTTTACGATATCGCCGCGGCCAATTGCTATCGCTGGATCGCCGCTGGAACTAATCGTGCCGGGGATGGGGCGGATGCTCCAGGTCATGCCGTTGTCTTCGGAAACGACTGCTGCTTCGTTTCCGGCGCAATCTCTGTTCGGTACGTAAACGGTGCCATCCGGTCCGATTTTAGCGTGGCCGTGTATGCCCACGCATTCAGTCGTATAGATCGGAACCCCTGGCCCAAAGGTTAAACCGCCGTCATCGCTTCGCGCGCAGAACGCTGACGCCACGATGTCTTGTGAACAGTAATAAACGGCATGGGGATAAGCTGTCCCGATGAGCGGAGCATGGAATGGCCCAGCCCCGACGCTTTGGTGGTCCACGCCCGAGGGTATGCCGCCACCCTGACTGGGAATCCACGTGTCGCCATCGTCATCTGTGTATGAAGAAAGGCTGTCCTGACCAGTCAACTGCGAAACGATTGTTCGTCCCGTTTCCGGGATGGCATTGTTGTAACCGTGATCAGTGAAAAGAATTGGGTCGAGACTATCCTGAGAATTCGGCGCACTCTTGTCCAGCCAGGTCGAGATGGGTGTGGTCGGACACGAATCATCGAAACTGACGCGAAAGGTAGTAAGGTACGAGATGAACATCACCTTGCCGGTTTTCCAGTTAACACCTAAGGAAGGTTCGCCGGCGTCAGTCCCTTTGCCAGTCTTGATCACATCCGGCTGCGGATAGAAATTTTGAAACCTCGGAGCCAGGCCAGTTCCCTGAACACCAGGCGCAACGCCGGGAATAACGGACGCAGAGCCGTGATACTGGTCCGAATTCGGCGCGACCGCAGCATAAGCAACGTGCACGGTGTAAAGGCCAACACCATCGTTGTACGGATTGAGAAAAGCAACCTCTTCCAGGTTCGGCTGGCTGTTGCCGGGCCCCTTGCCCACGACTGGGCCAGTCAAGTCGCCCTTATGAATGTAAACGTCGTAGTCGTTTGCGCCGAGGGTCCAGTTGATTCTGACTCGCAAAACTTTGCTGATCCAATCGTTTTGGTTGCCAGTTACGGTAAGGGCAAAGCTGTCGCAATTTTTCGCGGGACCGCTATCGATGCACTGGTCTTCTCCGCCCTCGGCACCCGTTCCGACTACGTCGCCTACCCACGTCACGGGCGTGCCGCCGATCGTCGGACCGATGCTGCCTCCGACCGGGTTCGCTGCTTGAGTGCTAAAGAGAAACAAAGAGGAGCAAGCCACCAGCGCCAGCGCCATGAAGATAAATAGCGAACGCAGGCGCAGCGCTCTTGAGCGCAACGTTGCTGCCGTCGGTCGGGTATTTTTCATGTTCGTCTTCTCTCGCTTATGCATAGAACCTCCGGAAAATAAGGGGCAACCAAACAGGAGAACGAGCGTGACTGAAGTTTTACTTCACACCGGTTGAGAAAAACTTGAGGGGACTGGCGCAAAACCCGACGCTGATCATTAGTCTTTGAATGAAAACACAATCACAAGAAAAAGACGTTGAACACCAACGGGAGCGACGAAGAAATTGTGCAGTCGAATAAAGATATCCGGACAGCAAACGGGGATCTGAAACTAACGGGGGATTGTCGTGGGGGTTCGGGTGAAACTTACTGCAAATACTCGGGGGTCGGTTGGGTAGTCGAAATCTATCATCGTTTCGCGAGTTGTCAAAACTTCCAGACGTATCGGATGAACCAGGATGCGGGTTCGGCACTAAGGCAAAAGTTCGCGTCGCGCGTAGAGCAGCAGATCAACACCCGGGCGCAACGGAAAACTTCCTTCAGGATTCAAACCCGACTGAATCTGCTGATAGCGATCACCGTAAGTTGATTGCACTTCCGCCGCCTGGCTCGAAGACGCCAGAATCATCGGCTCGTTCGACGGCGTCATTCGTCCGTAATAACCGATGCGATTGTAATCGCGCAGATACCACGGCAAGGGCCAGTAATCCGGCGAAACTATCGTGAGCCCAGTGGCCGCACCCTGATGACTGCGCTGGGCAATCATATTAATTTCGTCGACGAGGTTCAGTGTTTCCCGGCGAGTGTGCGCGTAAACGTAAACGTAGTAGCGATTGTCATTGTCGTAATTAATAAAATTGAGATCGATCGTTTGATACCCGGGTATGAAAGTCTTCCCGTGAATCTCTGGTTGCGTGACGGCGGTAAGCAGACCCGGCCAGGGATCGGTTGAAGCCACCTGATCAAATATCCTGGCCAGGCCGGGTAATGGTCCAATCGCTATTAGCAGGATAGCCGTCAGAGCCAGCCAACGCATGCGAACACTGAATTCCCTGCGAACAAGTTCTCCATAAAAAGCTTCGAGCGCGACGCCACTGCAAAGAGCGAGCGGCAGCACAAAATTCAAAGCGAGCCAGGGTGTCTTGTACGCAATCAAGGAATACGCGGCAATAAGTCCGAACGCCCAAAGCGCGCAAAACAACGCAAACGACTTTACTGGTTTCAACACCGCAACCGCCGCGCCTAGTACCCCTAACACCAGCAAAGGTGACTCCTGCAGCAGCAACCACCAAAAGTATGTAATCTTTGGATGCTTATGGGCTTCTTTGCCCGTCTTGGTCCAAAATTCAAAAGTCTTTAATGAGTCGTACACGCCCTTGGGATAGTTGGTAAAAAAGGAAGAGTAAAAGACGACATACACCGTTATGAATACCAGCACCGCCAGGCCTATCCCGGCTGCCAACTTCCCCGCACCGCCAACACGCTCAACGAAACTCGCAGATGACTTGTCGCCGGTCGTAGCGGTTTTACGCTTCTCCTTTTTTGTTCTGCCCCGCGCGCTGGACGTTCCCCTTAGCGCACAGTAAACGGGCGTGATTATCAAACCGATTAATAGTACGCCCGCCGAAATCATTGCAGTCTCTTTGGTGGCGAACAGCAAGGCTGCCGAAATCCCCGCGAGAATCAAATAGATTAGCCGCGCTTGTTCATAAAATTTCAGCGCTGCCACCACCAAACCCGC
>JANMKA010000158.1:0-13847 GCA_031371765.1 Blastocatellia bacterium | reverse complement strand
AGTTGGCTCGAGTGTAATGCAAATATGACCAAAGCGGCGCCAGGCCGCCGCAGTCCAAGGCGTCAAGCCGCCGCAGTCCAAGGCGTCAAGCCGCCGCAGCCCATACGCTAGCCGGTTCGCCGGGTCTTCTCAATCTTGCGCAGCAGCGCTCGTGCTTTCGCATCGTTTGGATCGATAGCCAAAGCTCGTTGCAACTCAGTCTGTGCGCGCCGGTGAAAGTTCAAATCAAAATATAATTCCGCCAGCATGGTCCGATACATTGCGTTTGCAGGGTCCAGTTTCACCGCAGCCTGGAGTTCACTCTCAGCCAACCGCCGCGTCTGCCCGCCGGCAGCGAGCGCGCGTCCATAATGAGCGCGATAGCGTGCGTCGCGAGGCGATAGCCGTGCCGCCGCCGCCAGTTGTTTCAGTGCTACCGGGAGCTGTCCAGACTGTAGTGCCTGGAAACCTTCCCGGAAACATTTACCAGCCTCCGGGAGCTCGTCATCCCCCGCACCCGTTGGAAATTCAAATCCCTCGGTAGCTGCAATACCTCCCGGCTTCGATTTACGAGATCCGGCAAATTGGCGCGAGCGCTCGAGGGCCGCATCGTAGGCCGAGCGCAATCCTGGTTCCGTCAATGTCTCATAAGCCTGGGTCACGCGCGCAAAGGCAGAACTGATGCGCGCGTGTTGCGGCGTGCCGGATTGTATATGAAATCGATCGGGGTGATAGCGCCGGGCGAGAGCATAGTACGCTAATTTGATTTCACCCGCGTCGGCTTCGGGAGGCAAACCAATAACCTGGTAGTGGTCACTTGCTTCGCTGAGTCGATCGAGAAATCTTTCCAGATCGGCATTTTCTTTCGCGACTTCCTCGGCCGCTTCGGCTTCGCGGGTTTTAGTTTTCGGTGGCGCAACCGCGGCAGGCTCTTTGCCGGTTCGTGGCTGCTCGGCACGAAACGCGTGATGCCAATACTCGCGCGCGACCATGCCGCTAAGCGCAAGCCCATAAATTATCCGATGAGCATCGAGTTCGCGCAGCCCGCTCAGGTCGACCAGCTCCTGCAACCTTGCCGGTGTTTCCAGGCGTGACAGCAGAAAACTTTCGCTGGGTAGCAGATTTTCTCCGTCGGTTGCACTTTCGAGAGCCCGCGAAATCATTTCGTTGGGATTGCGGAAGCGAGCCGAAACAAACTTGAGCGGCATTCTCTGTCCGGCTTCCCTGAGCAGGTTGTTGATATCAACCGTCACCTCGATGGGATAGCCCAGCCGCGCTCGCTGGTTAAAGTCCCAGCTTCCGGTCGTCCATAACAACGCGACACGCAATACGTCGGCGACCATGACTGCCAGTAGTTGATCAACTTGTTCGCGCGTCACCAGCCCCGAGGTGCAAACTGCCGCGGCCATATCCAGATCGGAAAGAGTCTTGCCGAGCCGGGCGGTTTCCTTTTCCGGCACCAGCGCCCGTTTTTTCAGGTATTCGGCAAGGCGAAGTGAACGAATGTTAGACGCCGCAAAGATTACGCGGCCGCCTTCAAAGTAGACCGCCGCCTGGGCGCGGTCATACTCCAACCGCAAGGTGCCGGAAAAATTCCTGGATGAAATCTCGCGAATGAGTTCCGCGAGCGGCTGGTCGCTAAGTGTTCCCTTCATGCGTTTCCGGCGCTGAGACTTTTAAGAATGCCTGGCGCCACCAGGCAAGAGCATGATAACGCACGATTTAGTTAAAAAAGAAGCAAGCCTTTGACACTCATCTGGAGCAGTCTTATATTGCACTTACCGAAACAATTGAGTTGCACGAAAGCGCGGAGCAGCAGAGCTTCGAAGCTACGATTCGATCCTTATTCATGTCCGAAAAGGCTGTCACGGAAATTAATAAAGTCAGCAGCGAGCCGTCTAACGACGAGCGCGTGGTGCAATTGATTGAGCAATTGCAACAGCGGACCACCGCGCTTGAAGAGGCGAATCGCGAACTACGCCATATTTCGCATTATCGTTCTTTGTTCCTGGCGCGCATGTCTCACGAACTGCGCACCCCGCTGACGTCTATCCTCGGCTTTGCTGAAATACTGCTTGATCAGGAAAAGTTGAGTGACTCACAGCGGCGCTTTTGCCAGAAGATCCAGAATTCCGGCATGCAGCAGCTTGCCAGTCTTAATCAATTAGTAGATTTGTCGCGCTTGGAATCAGGGCCCGCGGAATTGTTCTTCCACGAATTTTCACTCGCGGACACGTTACGCGATGCCTGCGCCGCTGTCGGCCGTCTGGCACAGAAGAACGAGGTAACACTCGAATACGATCTGGCTCCCGGGGCAACCAGGATCGTTTCGGATCAAGGTCGCCTGCGGCAAATACTCTTTACCTTTCTTTCCTGGGCGGTGAGTCGCAGCAGTTCAGGTCAGCGCGTAATTACGTATGCCGAGTTACTCGATGGACCAACCCTGCAAGTGCAAATCGACGACGAAGGCGACGCCATCAAAGATATGTCGCGAGTGTTTGACCCCGAGGAAGCACCGATCGCCGGCAAAACCGATCTTAATGAGTTGGGAATAATTGTTGGTCGGCGCCTGTTGGAAATGATGAAAGGCGCCGTTACTTTACAAAACCGCGAGACAGGCGGATTGCGTACCTCATTGCGACTACCTGCCGGCCCGCTGAAGGGGTCGTGATGGACGGCCTTCAAATCCGTGAATGCATCACCAGCGACGAATTCGATAACTGTATCCGCTTGCAGCGAGAAGTTTTTGGTTTGCCCGAACTGGAAGTCTCACCTCGTCGTCATTTAATTGTTTCGCGCCAGGCTGGTGGTTGGACGTTGGGCGCTTTTGTGGCCGGCCGGTTGGTTGGCTTTGTTCATCACCTGGCGGCAGTGCGCGGAGATACGGTTTTTGGCTATTCACACATGATGGCAGTCGCGCGCGAATACCAAAACAAAGGCCTGGGCGCGCGGCTAAAGTGGAGCCAGCGCGAGCGAGCCCTAAGCGAAGGACGAAATTTTATTAAGTGGACCTGGGATCCGATGCAAGCGCGCAACGCTTACTTTAATCTGAACCGGTTGGGAGTTACGGTGCGCAGTTACGCGGCCAACTTCTATGGCACCGATTACGCGACGAGTCCGCAGCCCGCAGGCACGCCGCCGCCGGGCATCGACAGCGATCGGTTGTTTGCCGAATGGCAATTGCAATCAGTCAAAGTAACCAAGCTGGCACATGGCGCGGCGCCAACAATTGATTTGCCGGCGGCACAGACCGTTCAAATTCCTGCTGATTGGAACGGTCTGTGCGCAACGGACCCGCGCGCTGCTCGCGAGGAACAATTGCGGGTACGCGCCGAGTTCCAAAACGCATTCGCGCTGGGGTTAGAGTGCAGAGGTTTTGAGCGTGAGGCGGACTCGCCGCGCTATTTTCTATACGAACGCCGAGTGTCCGATGAATTTTAAAGTTTGAAGTCGTTTCTCCCTCTCCCTTTGGGAGAGGGTTGGGGAAAGCTCTTGTGCGCGTCAAGCTGCGCACCCTCCCCTAGCCCCTCCCAAAGGGAGGGGAACAAACCCATATGACCATTTCTCGTTTCGACAAATACGTTGACCGCCACGCCCAGAGTTTTGTTGAGCGTTTGCAGACGCTCTGTCGCATGCCTTCAGTTGCCGCGCGCGGCACCGGCATGCGCGCAATTGCTGAGACGGTTGAACAAATGATGCAGCGCGTGGGCATCGGCACGCGTTCACATCGCGTCGGCAATGGCTATCCAATAATCTACGGTGAGTGCGGTAGTGGGCCGCAGAGTTACATTCTTTATGGTCACTACGACGTGCAGCCGGTGGGCCATTTGAGTGAATGGTCCGTTGGTCCGTTTGCGGCCACGATTCTTGACGGCAAGCTTTACGCGCGCGGCGCTGCTAACAGCAAAGGCGATCTGGTGGCACGACTCGCGGCCGTTGAAGCGTACCAGAAAACTTTTGGTAAATTGCCGGTGTCGTTGCGGTTTTTTGTTGAAGGCGAAGATGGCCTGGGCAGCCCCAGCCTTTATCGCTTTGCCAACGAGCATGCGGACATGTTCGCAGCGCAGGGTTGCATCTGGGATGAAGGTTACAAGGATACGAAAGAGCGGCCAGTCATCAGTTTGGGATTCAAGGGCATTCAGTTCGTCGAATTGCGGGCGCACGGCGCGCGTGCCGATTTGCATTCAAAGTGGGGCGCGATCGTTCCCAATCCCGCCTGGCGGCTGGTGCAGGCACTGGCGACGATTACGTCGCCGAAAGGCGTGATCACCGTCGATGGCTTCTCGTCCCAGATTGCGCCGATCAGCGAAGAGGACGCTGAAGCACTAAAATTGATCGAGCTTGACGAAGCAGGCTTGAAGCATGAATTTCGCATTGGCGGTTGGGTGCGCTCGATGAAGGGCGCGGCGCTGGTGAAAGAGCACATCTTCGGACCGACTTGTACCATTTGCGGGATCCAAACCGGTCACACTGAAGCCGGCATGAAAACAATTCTCCCGAGTCTGGCCGTGGCGCGCCTGGATTTTCGCCTGGTGCCTGACTTGACACCGGCGCTGGTTGTCCAACTTTTGCGGGCGCATCTGGACGAACGCGGTTTCAAAGACATCGAGATTATTGAATTAGCCAGCGCGCCGCTCGCAAAGTCTTCCGCGCAAACCACCGTGGCGCGCGCCGTTATCGATTCGGCAGCGGAAGTTTATGGCAGCACGCCGCTGGTCTACCCGATGGATCCGGCTAGCGGCCCGGTCGGCGCAGTCTGTGGTGCTTCGTCGCCGCCTACCCCGGTCGCATCGTTTGGCATCAGCCACGCGGGATCGAATCCGCACGGACCTAATGAAAACATTCGCCTCGACGATTTTCTTCTGAGTATTCGCATGATGGGCCGCGTGATAAATAGATTGGCCGAGGCTAAGAGTAAAACCAGCGGCGCCCCGCAGGCGAGTAGTAGTCGCGCCGGTATTTCGCAAAGTGGCAGACATTTGAAAGAGTGAAGAGTGAAGAGTGAAGAGCGAAGAGCGTGGAGAGTTGAGCGTGGCCAAAGCCATTTCAGTTGAACAACAGTTGGTAGAGTTGCGCGAAGAAATTCGCCGGCACGAAGAGCTTTATTATGCGCATGACAGTCCGGAAATTTCCGACCGCGAATACGACGTGCTGCTTGAACGGTTACAGGAACTTGAGCGGCAACACCCTGAATTAGTAACCAACGACAGTCCTACGCAGCGAGTCGGTGGCCGGCCGGTTGAAGGTTTTGCGCAAGTGGTCCATCGGCGGGCGATGTTATCGCTGGACAACAGCTACAACATTGAAGAGTTGCGCGCCTTCGACGTGCGTTGCCAGCGTTTGGCCGACGGTCGCGCCGTCGATTATGTGGCTGAACTGAAGATCGACGGGCTGTCCCTGGCGCTGCACTACGAAAACCAGGTGCTTCAGCGCGCCGTTACGCGCGGTGATGGACGCGTCGGCGAAGAGGTCTCGGCGAACGCGCGCACGATCCGTTCAATCCCGCTAAGAATAAATTCAAAAGCCAAACCGTTCGCAACAGAGTTTGAAGTCCGCGGCGAGGCGTTCATTCCGCGGAAAGTTTTCGAGCGCATCAACGCCGAGCGTGAAGCACAGGACGAACCGCGTTTTGCCAACCCGCGCAACGCGGCTGCGGGAACCATTCGCCAACTCGATCCCAAAATCACGGCCTCGCGACGGCTGGAAATGTTTGCTTACGACCTGCTCGCAGGCGAACGAAAGCCGTTTGCCACTCATTGGGAAGCGCTTAACTGGATGGAACAGGCCGGGCTGCGCGTGAATCCCGAGCGCGTGCTTTGCAAGTCGATTGAAGAGGTCATTGAGTTCGCCAATCGGATGGAAGCAAAACGAGATGAGCTGGACTATGAAATCGACGGGCTGGTAGTGAAAGTGAACTCAACCGCGTTGCAAGATGAGTTTGGCACTACTAACAAGGCGCCGCGCTGGGCCATCGCCTACAAGTACGCCGCGCGTCAGGCTGAGACGAAGGTGCTCTCGATCGTCGTCCAAGTGGGCCGCACCGGCGCGTTGACTCCTGTAGCGAACCTCGAGCCGGTCGGGTTGGCGGGCACAACCGTCGCGCGGGCCACGTTACATAACCCTGACGAAGTGAAGCGTCTGGGGATTCGTATCGGCGACTGGGTGCTGATCGAAAAAGGCGGCGACGTCATTCCCAAGGTGCTCAAAGTCATTGAGGCAAAACGCACCGGCACGGAGAAGAGTTTTCGCATGCCCCGGAAGTGTCCGGTGTGCGGCGGCGAGATTTCACGGCCCGAAGGCGAAGTGGTTTCGCGTTGTATCGCCGCAGACTGTCCAGCACAACTCGAGGGCCGTCTGTTGCACTTTGCTTCGCGACGGGCAATGCGCATTGAAGGGTTGGGCGAGTCGCTGGTCCATCAACTGGTCGAAAGCGGCAAGGTGCACGACGCCGGCGATCTTTACAGTCTTACTTTGGAAGATATCGCTGGTCTCGAACGAATGGCCAAAAAATCTGCGTCGAATCTGCTTGCGCAAATTGCAGCCAGCAAGCAAAAGGACCTGGCAAATCTGATTTATGCGTTGGGTTTGCGCCATGTCGGCGATCGCACCGCGACGACGTTAGCGCGCCAGTTTGGTTCGCTCGAGGCGTTGAGCAAAGCAACGGTTGAGGAACTTGATGACGTTCCTGAGATTGGCTTGACCGTCGCTCAAAGCGTGCGCGACTGGTTTGACGATGAAGGCAACCTGGCATTGTGCAATCGTTTGGCGGCTGCGGGCGTGCAAACCAAAAGGGAAACAATCCGCCGGCAGACCGATGATAGATTCGCCGGCAAGACATTTGTTTTGACCGGCACGCTCGCAGGTTACACGCGCGATGAAGCGCGCGCGGCCATCGAAGCGCGCGGCGGACGTGTGAGCGGATCAGTCAGTAAGAAGACGGATTTTGTGGTTGCGGGCGAAGAAGCCGGATCGAAACTGGACAAGGCGACCGAATTGGGAGTCACCGTGCTCGATGAGGAAGCCTTCAGGAAGATGTTAAGCTAATGGTTGGAGACCGAACTGGAATTCATAACAGGGAAATAAAATGACATCAAAGCAAACAAACGATCAAAATCTCGAATTACTTTACACGCTCTTTTGCGATGACGTGCGGCTGGAAGTCGGCAACAAGCTTTCGCTGATGGGCGTGTTCCAAAACATCATGGTGCAGCAGTTACCGGTCTCGCTGATCAAGTTTGCCGTGGTGAATCATTGGCAGGGAGAGGGAACTCATCTTTCCGAAGTAAGAATTCTGACGCCTGATCGACAGCATCCGATCGTCGTGTCGCAACCGACCAGTTTTGAGATAACTCCGGGCGGCTTTGCCGACAACATCAGTTTCTTTGTGAACGTCACGTTTCCGGCGGCAGGCCAGTACTGGGTGCAGACGCTGATCAATTCAACCCTCTTCGATGAGCAGCCGTTGACTGTTTCCGATGGGCGTGAACCTTCGGCGGACAATTCCTCGCAAGCAGTCAACTAAGAACCGTCAATCGTGAATCGTTCTCGTATTCGAAAAGTCGAGTTGCTAATCAACCCCTTAGTAGGATTGCGGGCGGAGAACGCGAAGCGATCTCATTAGCACCGCGGCTTCAGCCCGGTGACCAAGTTCCGCGAATGATTCCTTAAACCGTTTCGAACGGTTTCTAATCCTCTTCTCTCGTTGGAATGGAGGTCAGTACCGCCTGCGGTAGCGGGTGGGTGCTTCGTCTTTCCGGTTACAGATGCAAGAGACCCGCCAGACTTTGATTTGACCAGAATGAAGCACCCACCTGCTACCGCAGGCGGTACCGACTTCATGCCAGGTCACGATTTACGATTTACGCTCTGCTTCAGTACTCAATCCCGTAGAGTTTTATCTTAAAGTTCAGGGTGGTCGGCTTGATGTGGAGTAGTCTGGCGGCGGCGGCCTGGTTTCGCCCGGCGCGTTCGAGCGCGAGCTTTATGAGGTTGATCTCGAACTGCGTGACCTCATCGTAGAAGTCGATGCCTTCAGCGATGTTCATCGTCCGCAACTTGTTCGATGCTTCGGTGAAGGTCTTGTCCGACGCCAGCGTTTCGGCTTCTCGAACAAGTATGTGAGCCAAATCTGCGAGGCGCTGAACCCGGTTGCGCGTCGGTCGCTCAGCCATTTTCAACGGCGCCGGCGCACTGACCCCCAACGAAATTCGCTCCCGACTGTGCGGGTCCGATTGATTTGAGTCAGCATATTCGACTTTCATATTGCCCCCCGTAAAACAATATCCCTTGAGTGCACTTATTGATAAGACACCGTGACAGTTGCCGATGTGACATCTTTTTAGTCAAACGCGAGGGCTTGGGGTGGGTTCCAAAAAGAAAAGCGAGCCCGTTGTGGGCTCGCTCGATGCTACTCAAAAATGGTGCGGATGAGAGGACTTGAACCTCCACGATGTCACCATCACAGGCTTCTGAGACCTGCGCGTCTGCCAGTTCCGCCACATCCGCATGGGCAATGCATTATGCGAACGCGGTTAGAGCGTGTCAAGAAACCCTACTTTGGGCGACCACTCAGCAGGACTAACGTTCTCGATTAGCGGTTTTCGTAAACGCGACGGACCACGCGCCGATTGCGATTGCGCCAAACATTGTTCGTATTGCGATTCCGCAGACGATTGCGCCAATCAATGTTGCCTACGCGCGTGCCACGCGGACCGCGACCATCAATGCGACCGGCGCGAGCATCATGGCAATTAACGAACTTGCCACATTTTTTGTTGTACTGTCTGGTGTAATTCCGATTACGATCGGTTGTGTCTCGCCAAATACTTGTCGAGCGATTACGGTCACTGCGATTTGACCATTCGCCGTTGTCGTGGCCTTTGCCCTTGCCATTGCCCTTGCCCTGAGCCAGGGTAACTGATGAACTGGCGACGGTGAACAGCAATGCCGCTACTGCAGTCAGTATCAAACTTCTGATGCCTATTGAACTTCTCATAAGCTTTCCTCCTGATGAATTATTGCGCGATGTGTTGCTGCGCCATTCCGACTTCTTACAGCGGGGAGCGCTGCGGTTTGTGCTATTTCACAACAATCTATGTGCCATCCGTTTACCGTCACCATCACTTTGACACATTCCAGGGTTGCGCTTCTGTTTCCACGCGGATAGCCGGGTGCGACAGCGGAATTGATCTGATAATGTAGGGCTCGCCAACAACTGACACGACGTTCTTGCAGTTTCATTTCGATTGTATTGTCACTTGATGCTTCCCAATTCAGATCCCCGGCAAGCGCTGCGCGACCGATTCGCGGACGTTTGTACCCGAATTGAGACAGCCGCGCGGGCCAGCGGGCGTGCGGCGGAAGATGTCACCCTGGTGGCCATTACCAAAACGCACCCTGTCGCCACGTTGGCAGTTGCGCTCGAAATGGGTATGCGTGACCTGGGCGAGAATCGAGTCCAGGAAGCAGAAGAAAAGATAGTTGAACTGGGAACTAGCGCCGCTCGCTGGCACCTGGTTGGCCACCTGCAGGCAAACAAGGCGCGGCGGGCTGTTAATCTTTTCGCTGTGATTCATTCACTTGATTCGGCCGCGTTGGCGGAGCGGCTGGATCGCATGTGCGTTGAAGAAAATCGGGAAGCGCTGGAGGTGCTCGTGCAACTCGACCTCGGCGGGGAAGCGACGAAGTCAGGCATTGAAGCGGCGCAATTGCCGGTTTTGCTTGCGACTTTGAAAGAGTGTCCCCGCCTTCGTCTAACTGGACTAATGACGCTACCTCCTTATTTTGAAAACCCGGATTGCAGCCGTCCGTTTTTCAAAACTCTGCGCGAGCTGCGCGATGAACTAGAGGCGCAGGGACATTTCGGTTCTGCAAAAGGCGAACTGTCGATGGGCATGAGCCACGACTTCGAAGTGGCAATTGAAGAAGGCGCAACGATGGTTCGGGTGGGTACTGCGCTTTTCGGCGAACGGAGCTAGGAAAATACTGTGCTGATTCTGGCCAAACTCTATTGGTTCATCAGTTGGGCGTTGATTACCGCGATTGCCGTTATCATCGTCTTAATAGTCTTGCGCCTGATCGCGAACCAGGCTGACCTGAATCCTTTTAGCTGGAGTTCAATCACCATTCGCCGGTTAACGGATCCGGCGATCGGTCCCGTGCGCCGGACGCTCGCGCGCATGGCCGTGGATCCAAAATACGCGCCGTTGGTGGCGATCCTCGTTGCAGTCCTGCTCGGCTGGTTTGTCTTGCAGCTCGCGTCCGGGATTGCGAATACTTTTGCAGGAATTCTGGTCAGCATTAGCGCGCACTCGCTCATCGCCACCATGGGATACTTGCTTTACGGCCTGCTTGGGCTCTACAGCCTGCTGATCTTTGTTCGCATAATTCTTTCCTGGGGCACAGTGGGTCACAGGAATCGTGCGATGCGGTTCCTGATCAATGTCACCGAACCATTGCTCGGTCCGCTGCGTCGTTACGTGCCGCCTGTCGGCGCGTTCGACATCTCGCCTATCGTTGCTTTTGTCATCATCTGGCTGATGCAGGCGGCGGTTGCGGGAACACTTTTACGCGGCTGGCAACTAATATTTTTCGCCTAAACCAGATGACCGCAGACTGGAGACCACCGAGTGGCGTGAGGTCAGTACCGTCCGCGGTAGCGGATGGGTGCAGTGATTTACAGATTGGCAATTGCCGATTTCCGATTGATGTATGGCGATTGGGCCAATTGGCAATCGGCAATATCGGAACCCATCCGCTACCGCGGACGGTACTGACTTCATTGCCACTTGGGGGCCTCAAATCAAACTGCATGATTGAGCGAATCCGGATCGGAAACCCTGTCCGCCATTCAGTTGTTACAGTCCCGTTGACAGCGTGGATTGAAGCGCGGGAATATTGAAACCACTAACAGTTCTCAACCGTTAAATAGATCAGACTTCTAAAGGTGTCGGGTCGACGACCGCAAGATGGAAAACGAGAGAATCTCCCATTACCGGATTTTGGAAAAGCTCGGCGCCGGCGGCATGGGTGAGGTGTATCTCGCCGAAGATACCAAGCTGGGACGAAAAGTCGCGCTGAAGATTTTAGGCGAAGAGTACACCACCAACCGTGACCGGCTGCATCGCTTTGAACAGGAAGCGTGCGCTGCTTCCGCTCTTAACCATCCAAATATTCTTACCATTCACGAGGTCGGCAGCGACGACGGCAAACATTTCATCGCCACTGAATACATCGACGGCGCCACCTTGCGCCGCAAGATTTCAGGCACGCCGCTGGATATTTCCGAGATTCTCGATATCGCGGTGCAAGTCGCCGGCGCGCTGGAAGAGGCGCACGCCGCCGGCATCATTCATCGCGACATCAAGCCTGACAACATCATGATCCGCCGCAACGGCTACGTTAAGGTGCTTGATTTTGGACTGGCGAAACTTACCGAGAGTTCGATCGATCGCAGCTCGTCAGACGGCGAAGCGTCGACGCGAGTGTTAGTTCACACCGACGCCGGCGTAGTTATGGGCACATCTCACTACATGTCGCCGGACCAAGCGCGCGGCAAGACCCTTGAAGTGCGCAGTGATATTAGGAGCATGGGCGTGGTGCTGTATGAGATGGTCGCCGGCCGCACTCCGTTTGAAGGCGAGACCGCAACCGATGTGCTGGTCGCGATCACGCAAAAGGAAGCGCCGCCACTCGCGCGCTTTGCTCCAAATGTTCCTGCCGAGCTCGATTGGATCATTACCAAGGCGCTGCGTAAAGACCGGGACGAGAGGTATCAAACGATCAAGGAATTGCTGACTGACCTGCGCCGCTTGAAACAGAAGATCGAATTTGAAGCTGAGTTGGAACGTTCAGTTTCGCCAGACACCCTTGGCAGATCGTCGATCAGTCCAGCCGCCGCCATCCCCACAGCATCCGGTGGTATTGCCGCCACTGCGGAAGCTACTGCACAGCATCATCCGTCAAGCGCGGAATACATTGTTAGCGAAATAAAACGTCACAAGACTGGCGCGGGAATCTTCGCCGTCCTCTTTGTTGTGCTGGTGGGCGCCGGAGTGTTTTTCTATTTTCGCCACGCGCAGGCACTGACGGACAAGGACACCGTGCTGCTTGCTGACTTTGTGAACACGACTGGTGAGGCGGTATTTGATGGAACTCTAAAGCAAGCGCTGGCGGTGCAACTCGGTCAGTCTCCATTCCTGAATATTTATCCTGAAGACAGAGTTCGCGAGGCGTTGCGTTTCATGGGACGCTCACCAGACGATCGCGTGACGCGCGATGTGGCGCGCGAAATTGGCCAGCGCCAGGGCTTGAAGGCAATGCTCTCCGGATCGATTTCCAGTCTGGGCAGTCACTATGTGATTACGCTGGAAGCAATCAACGTGCAAAGCGGCGACGCGATCGCCCGCGAACAGGCAGAAGCGGACAGCAAGGAACAAGTGCTGAGTACGTTGGGCCGGGTGGCTTCGCAACTTCGGGAAAAGCTCGGCGAGTCGCTGGGATCAATCAAGAAGTTTGATGCGCAGATCGAGCAAGCCACTACGTCTTCGCTTGAGGCCCTGAAAGCTTTCTCGCAAGGAAATGAATTGCGCCAAAAGGGTCAGGAACGCGAGGCAGTGCCTTTTTACAAGCGCGCCATTGAAATTGATCCTAACTTTGCGATGGCCTATGCGCGGCTGGGCGTCACTTATAACAACTGGGGCGAGACTGAAGTCGCGAAGGAGTATTCGCAAAAGGCTTATGACCTTCGCGACCGGGTGAGCGAGCACGAGAAGTTTTATATTTCCGAGAAGTATCACAGCTACGTCACTGGCAATCGTGACGAAGCAATGAATGTGCTGAAAGCATGGGCGCAGACTTATCCGAACGATTACATTCCACACAACAATCTGGCTGTGAATTATACCTTCAGCGGTGAGTACGAGGACGCGCTTAGGGAGGCTCGCGAGGCCGTTCGCCTTAGTCCCACCAACGCTGCTGCCCAGAGCAACGTAGTCGATTGTTTTGTCAGGTTGGGCCGCCTGGACGAAGCAAAGCAAACGCTCGAGCAGACCATTGGCCAAAACCCCGATCGCAGCATCTACCACTTCTATAGCTACCAGATCGCGTTTCTCCGTGGAGATGAAGACACCATGAAGAAAGACCTCGACTGGTTTGCGAGCAAGACAACTGAAACTGATTTCTTCGACTTGCAGGGGGGAAAGGCCCTCAGCCGTGGAGAATGGAAAACAGCTCTGGACTTCCTGCGCCGCTCAACCGAATTGATGATGACCCAGAATCGCAAAGAGAATGCGAGCCAAAACGAGGCTAGTGCAGCATTGGGACATGCACTAATGGGCCAATGCCCCGAAGCCAGGCAAATGGCTACGCATGCTGTAGGTATTTCCCGCGGCAAGGTCGACGTCGGCATCGCCGCCATGGCTTTTGCTCGATGTGGTGATATGGCGCAGGCGCAAGCGCTGGCCGATGAGCTGCTCAAACGCTTTCCGCAGGAATCAATTAACATCAACATAACGGTTCCGATGATTCGCGCCTCTGTGGAAAACAACCGAGGCAACTACGCACAAGCAATCGAGATATTAAAGCCGGTGAGCCGTTTTGAGCTGGGCAGCGTCGCGGGTTTCCTAATAAATTACCTGCGGGGTCAAGCTTATCTTGGCCAGCGTTCCGGAAAAGAGGCTGCCCTGGAGTATCAAAAGATCCTGGATCATCGTACGGTCGAGATTTTTTCTCTGCTGTATCCGTTGGCTCACGTCGGACTCGCGCGGGCCGCCGCACTTGATGGCGATACGTCGAAGAGCCGCAAGGAGTATCAGGATTTCTTTGCCACCTGGAAGGATGCTGACCAGGATTTGCCCGTGCTGGTCCAG
>JANMKA010000099.1:0-4760 GCA_031371765.1 Blastocatellia bacterium | reverse complement strand
GGCTTTCACTCGATTCATGGCCGTGCCCCGGCGATTGCTACCGGCATCAAATGCGCGAATCCCGACTTGAGCGTCTGGGTGATTACCGGCGACGGCGACGCGCTGTCGATTGGCGGCAACCATTTCATGCACGCGATTCGCCGCAACCTCGACATCAACTACATCCTTTTCAACAACCGCATCTATGGTTTGACCAAGGGCCAGTACAGCCCGACTTCCGAGTTTGGCAAGAAAACGAAATCGAGTCCGATGGGCGCGGTCGACTATCCCATCAATCCGCTTTCGCTGGCGATCGCCAGTGAATCAACTTTCGTGGCGCGCTCAATTGATATCGATGTAAAACATCTCGGCATCATCGTCGAAGCTGCAGCAAAGCACAAAGGCATCTCTTTCATCGAGGTCTATCAAAACTGCAACATCTTTAACGACCATGCGTTCGATTCTTTTGCCGAACGAAGCGTGCGCACCGATCGCGTACTTTATCTCGAGCACGGCAAGCCGATGATTTACGGAAAGGATCGAAATAAAGGCATTCGCATGAATGGAGCGCATCCGGAGGTGGTGACGATTGGCGAGAACGGCATCACTGAAACCGATCTGCTGGTCCATGACATCTACTTGCAGGATCCTTCGGTCGCTTTCATGCTGGCGCGCATGGAACAGCCCGACTTTCCGCAACCGGTCGGTATCTTTCGCGCCGTCGAACGGCCGAGCTATGAAGAGTTGCTGGTCGATCAAATCGAAGCTGCGATCGCCAAGGTTGGACCAGGCAGTTTGGAAAAACTAATCAACAGCGGTGATACGTGGGTGGTGCAGTGATTGCGGAATGCGGAGTTCGGATTGCGGATTTGCATTCAACCATCGCCAATGAAATATTTGTTATGTTCTTAAATCCCCAATCCTAAATCAGCAATCCACAATCGCTATGAACTGTCCTTCCTGTGGCCACGAAAACATTGACGGCATCGACCGTTGCGAGAATTGTCTGGCGTCGTTTCGCCAACTCGACATTCCCAGCATCGAAGCTGCGGAAAGTTTTGCGCAGTCCGTAATGGAAGATAATTTGGGTCGTCTCGAATACGAGCCGCCCGTCTGCGTAGCGCCCAACACGCTAGCCAGCGATGTCACCCGCCAAATGAAAGCAGCCAACACCGGCTGCGCGTTGATAATCGACAAGGGCAAGCTGGTGGGCATCTTTACCGAACATGACGTGCTGCTGCGGCTGACTTCTGCAAACGGTGCTGCTGGTACTGGGACCGTTGATACTGGGACCGCGGGCGTCCCGCCCGCAAATGAGAGCGAAGCGCGAACGGCGTTTCCCGACGAACTCTCTGTTAGTCAGCTTCCATCGAGCGAAATTCCCCTCGAAGAGCTACGCGCCGATGAAATGGAATTCGCCGAAGCTGAAGAGGCAAACGTGGCCGGCCGCGGTCGAGTTCCTCGCGGCTTTGACGTACCCATCGCCGAACTAATGAGCGGCAACCCGGAAACGCTTCACGAAAAGGACTCGGTCGCCGAAGCTCTCAACAGGATGTCAGTAGGCCGCTACCGTCACCTGCCCGTAAGAAAAAGCGACGGCAGCTACGCCGTCGCCTCAATCAAATCCGTCCTCAACTACATCGCCAAAGAAGACTGGTAAAAAGTGGCACAGACTTTAGTCTGTGGCTGTTACCCCACTAGTTATCCTGCCAGAACACCACAGACTAGAGTCTCTGCCATGCTCACGCTCGTCCCGCCACCTCGCCCGTTTGCGTATTCACCCGCACCAGTTCGCCTTCTTTAATAAATAGCGGCACCCGTCCAATCAACCCTGTTTCCAGCGTCGCTTGCTTAGTTGCGCCGCCGGAAGCCGTATCGCCGCGCATCCCCAGCTCAGTGGAAACGACCGTCAGCTCGACGTACTGCGGCAAACGCAACGACACCGCTGCGCCGTTGTACTTCAGCACTTGTAATGAAACGCCCTCCTTCAGATAGTCGCGATCGCTGCCGACATCTTCCGCCGAAAAAGCGAACTGCTCGTAACTTTTCTCATCCATAAAGTGGTAACCGTGCGCATCGCTGTAAAGAAAAGAAGCGGGCGCAAATTCAACGTCCGGCTCGTCAAACTTCTCACTCGAACGAAAATTCTTCTCCATCACTGTGCCCGTTAACAAGTGGCGCAACCGAGTGCGCACCATCGTCGCCGCGCCGCGTGCGGTCGGCGAAGCAAAAAAGACTTCCAGCACTACGTAGGGCTGCCCTTCCACCGCGATCAGCAGTTTCCTTTTTAGTTCGTTAGCTCCAATCAACGCCATCGCAATTCATTTCCTCCGGGCGAACCGCATGTCAGGCTGTCCGTAAAGATCTACTTCTTCAACTCAAACGACGAGAAAAACTTTCTACCCAGGTCCGCCCCGACCGTTGCCTCCATAGTCTTCAGGCGCAAAAACGTCAGACTATACAGGCGTTTATCGACAAGATAAATTCTGGTGAGACCGGTTATTTCTACCCCTTCGTTTACTTTGAGCAGCAACTGCAGCTCGCGGCCGGGATAAGTATCCAAGGTAATTTTTTCTTCGCCAAGTTTGGTAGCGTTGGCCCCGCTAACGATGCCGTCGCGCGTCAGATCAAGAAAGTGTTGCAGATCAGCGCCCGTGGATTCGACATCAAAATATTCGCAGATGAAACCGTAGCCGTTTTCAAGGTCGGAATAGCGATAGTTGGTGATCCTACTCGTATCTGAAGCGGCCACGCTCTCAAATTTTGGTTCATGAGGTAAGAGGACGGAAAAGCGGCCGTCGGGCGAACTAAACTTAATCCACGGCGTCTCGGTTTGGACTGCAGCAGGGGCGTCGGTCCGAGTTGCCTGCGCATTAGCATTAGGCTGGCTCACTACTCCAGACGAACTGAGGATCAAAAAAAGAATGCCTACCAATATTGTGTTGCGCATTCAAACCTCCCGTAAGAGTCCAGTAATAGTGCGAGAGACTTCTAGTTGATCAACTGCGTCGGAGTCAATCTCATTCGTTGGTCGAGTGCTTGATGTAGTTTGATTCGAGGCGACTGAGTGGCAATGAGGTCAGTACCGTCGGCGGTAGCGGATGGGTTCCGACATTGCCCATTGGCAATTTCCGATGTCCATTGGTGTCTAGCGATCTGTCATTGGGGGCAATCCAAAATTGCCACTGCAAGGCCTTGATACCAACGCAAACCAATAGTTTGCCTTACGATTCCGCGACCCACCAAAGTTTCTTGCCACAACCATCCGGCGCGCGGTGTTTTCAGTTTGTAAGGCCAACAAGTGTTCGCCGATCCAGGGTAGTCCTGGTTTGCCGAACTATTCTCCTTCTAAGCGAGGCTTCCCATGTCAAAGAATTTGAATTTACTAACGCGCTCGATTCTTAGTCTGGCGTTTCTGGTTTTCGTTGTCGGCTGCAACGCTGCCGCCGCGCAAACTGAAGTGACGGGCGACTGGAATGCTTCGCTCAGCGGAGATAAATCCAATTCAATGCGCCGGCACAAATCGGATGAGCCGGATACATTTGAGGACGAGCAGGAGTCTGCGGCCCAGACAAAGGGCGACCGCATTTATCTTAATTTTGAACGGGGAACGGCCAGGAACCATCGCAATCAAATCGGTCAAAGCTATTTGTTTTCTGAGTTGCAAGGTCTGACACGCGAGCAAGTCGAGAGCGGCGGCGCCGTCAAATTCAGTCTGGTGCGCGAAGCGGGCACGATCGCCTGCGAAGGAACCTTTCAAGACAGAAAGGGCATTGGCACCTTTCATTTTACAGCCAATCAAAGTTTCATTTCCGGAATGAAGAGCCGCGGCTTCGACTTTGAAAAGAACGACAAGACCTGGGGCGACGAACGCGATTCCGAAAACAAATTGTTCTCGGCGGCAGCGTTGAATGTTACCACTGCCCTGGCCGATGACCTGCTTGCGGTAGGTTTAGGCAAACTCAACGTCGACGATCTTTTCAAAGCGGCCATCTTCAAGATCGATTCAAAGTTTGCGCGTGAGATGAAGGCGAGCGGCTTTCCCAATCTCGGCATGGAAGAACTGGTGAAGGCACGCATCTTCAAGATCGATGCCCAGTTCGTAATGCAGGTAATGCAGCTGGGCTTTGCTAACCAATCGTTCGAAGAGCTCGTGAAAATGCGCATTTTCAAAGTCACGCCGGAATTCATCGCCTCGGTCCGCAGCGAAGGAATTGCGGACCCTTCGGTTGAGGAATTGGTAAAGATGAAAATCTTCAAGATCGACAGCGACTTTATTCGTAAGGCAAAAGCGGATGGTGTACCTCTCGAAGTCGAGCGCCTCGTGGAAAGACGCATCGGCGTTCAACGGAACTAACGAGATCAGTGAGCGGTAAGGCGTGAGCAGTGCGCAGTGGGCAGCACACTTCTCTCGGCTCACCGCTCACTGCTGTTTTCAAAGTATCAAAAACGCAACGCCGACTCGTCGAGGGTCGGCGTTAACATTTTGTTGCTCTGCTCACTGCTCACTGCTCACTGCTCACTGGTCCCGCCACTCCGGCACGCGACCCGGCGTCCACGGCGCGCCGGCAGCTTCCATCTCTTTCTCCAGGCGCGCCAGATCCACTTCAATCAATTGCCGCAGTTGCGCGAGCGTCTGTTCAAACTCCTGCGCCGCCGCGTTGTATTGATTGATTTGCGTCTGTGTCGGCCGCGCCGTTGACGTGCGTTGCGAGCCAACGATGTCGCCCACTCGGTCCGCGATCGACGGCGGCGTATTCATGTTGCGCGCGCGCAGAGCA
>JANMKA010000092.1:0-20613 GCA_031371765.1 Blastocatellia bacterium | reverse complement strand
AGCGCGACAAGTAAACAGCGCCGGGAGATATAGCAAACAGCAAGGCTGCGCCAAGCGTCGCGACGGTCCCGAGGTTGCGCCGCAAGGTGAATATCAAACCCACCGTTGCCAGGCCGAACAGGGCCGGGACTAACCTGATTGTAGTCGTAGTTAGACCGTAATTATTTTGCGCGCCGGCACCGGACAGAAATCGCAACAACCGCGGGAAAATGGCGGCGAAGTAGTACAACGTTGGACCGTGATAGTTTGCCGGATCGTAGTGATAGATACCTTCGCGCACGAGTCGAACAAGAAAATTGCCGTTGACACCCTCGTCGTGATGGAGCGGCACGAGGTTCAGATCATAGAGACGAAGCAGCGCCGCCACGAAAAAGATCGAAGCGCACGCGAGGCGCCAGCTGCGTCCCGAAAGTTCGGAAGACTCGTTTAAGTCAACAGCGGATACGGCAGCCCCACTTTCCTGCACCGCGATCGACTGATTACTTAGCTTACGGTTGCGCGATTTTGTAGAGGCGGTACCCACCCACTTCTCCCATCAACTGAAATCTGGAAAAGAATCCCTCGTTGACCGTCATCAAGTCACGCTCGTGCGGACCAACGACGGCGTACTGCACTCCATACTTTTGCATTAACAGCGGCGCGTCGGAACCACCCGCGTAGATTCTTCGGATCTCCGATTCGCGCTGAGTGAAATCCAGACCGTGCGTCCAAATGTGTCCCGGATAACCCATCAGCGATCGCCTTCCAGTCAAAAACACCGGATGATTATGAACTGGCGCGTGAATGATCAGTGCCCGCGGTTCTGTTTTCGCTTTTACCAATTCCGCGAAGCCGACCCCATTCGAGTCAAACACCTGATACTGATTCGACCGCAGCACAATTGCAGCCACATCGAGCGCACCGGCAAGCGTGACGCAAGCAAACAAAACCAGCGCCAGGAATTTTAACGCCGGCCCCTTGCGCCATAATCGCGCCAGCAGAATAGCCACCAGCGGGGCGGCCGCCACCCACCAGTAAAACAGGACTTTGATGTTGTCCCAAATCCACGGCGCCAGCTTCAAAACGTTCGGAACAATGAAACACAAACTGAATGGCGCGAGATACAGCAACAAGCGTCGCGTCACGAGTGGCTGTTTACCTCGCCATAGGACCGCAGCAACGGTGAGCGGAATAAAGAGTCCGGCATTCTTCAGCCAAAACCAAATAATAGTGTCCTTGCCGCGGTCCCAACCATACTGCCACTCGAAAAATCTTCCCGCATTCACCGCGCTCTGATGTGTCGACCACCACATCTGCGGCAACGCTATCGCCGAGGCAACGAGCGCGAAAGTAATCCACTCGCGCCAGCGTCTTTGCAATAGTGCGATGCCCGCGCCTACGACCATGACCGCAACAAAACTGTGCGCATGGACGAGCGGCAGCAACCCTGCGATCACTCCCGCGGCAATCATGTGCTGAGTGGAAGAGACTTGGAGACGGGGAGAAAGGGAGAGGCGGAGGCTGCGTATCCGTTTTGCAGCGCCTTGCTTTTTCCTTTTCTTTTCGGACTTCTCAGAGTTGTTTTTGTTCCCCGCGTCTCCCCGTCCCCGCGTCTCCGCGTCTCCCGCTCCCTTCGCCCCGTCGTCCTGTCTCCCTTTCCCCGCGTCTCCCGTCGCCAACCACCACTGCGTGAAAACAATCACCGCGAGTGGCAATCCCAGCAGAAAGCCACGCTGTGGAATCAGCAACGCCGACACAGCATTGCCCCAGCGCCAGGTTGTTTCCGGAATAATCGTGAACGAAACAGGCAGGCTTTTCACAAACTCCGCCCGGTTGTTGTAGTTCTGCAATGCCGGCCACAACAGGATCCAGCCAAAGCCTCCGTTTAGAAAAACCAACACCGGCGTGAGAATCGCCGCCAGCCGATCTCGCAGCAGGTCCAGTGCCCAACGTTGCAGCACCCCAACAAAAGCGAGCGCAACCACAAAGTTTTCAAGGAACATTGCTTGGCGCAAGTCAGCGCCGCATCGGAGAAAGATCGCCGAAACAAAATCGGTGAGAAAGGGATAGGTGAAACGAACGCCGGCAAAGGTTGGATCTTCGGGCAGGAAATTGTTTCCGTAGGCAAAGCTGGTCATCACGCTGATGTGAAACGGCAAGTCACCAAAGTTATTAAGTATGCCGGTGTAAATTCCGCCCGGCAGGTCGATCATCGCGCGCTGAAAAGCCCGCCACAGAATTACGGCGACGATTGTGTAAAAGATCGCGTACCCAAAAGGAATGCGACTGGGATGCGAGATGCATTCGCGCACGCGACTCCAGGTGTTCAGCAAATCCTGCTGAACAACAAGCCGGCGATTGCGATTTTTTAAGAAACCAACGGGTGCGGCGAGAAGAACCAGTGTGAGGAGAATTGCGACCGGCGTCAGTCCCAGCAACGAGGCGACGATAAAGCCAACCAGGCCAAAGGCAGCAATCCCGGTGCAAACGCCCGTACAGAGACGCGCCGGAAAATTACCCGAGTCATCGTACGCATAAGTGGCCAGCGTGCCACTGGCGGTTACTAGAAACAGGAGCGCAAGCGAAATGATCAAACGGTTGTCGACGGGTGAAACGCGAAACGATTGCTCCCGTCTGCGTCCTTTATGAATCGAGCATAATTACCGCGGCGGATTATACGCGAAGTAGTGGCATAGACTTTAGTCTGTGACCCCTGGGACAAACACAGACTGAAGTCTGGGCCAGCAATTTGCGCCGCGTGATGATTTCGGTTAGTTTCCATCTCGAGGAAAAATCATGTTACGAGCAGGTATCGTGGGCTTGCCAAACGTTGGCAAGTCTACTTTGTTTAATGCGCTGACTGCGCAAACGGCGGCACTGGCCGCCAACTATCCCTTCGCCACCATTGAACCAAATGTTGGCGTTGTCCCGGTGCCCGACGAGCGGCTCGAACCATTAGCGAGCCTGGTCAAGACAACTGTAATTGTTCCAGCGACGGTGGAATTTTTGGACATCGCGGGACTGGTGCGCGGTGCTTCCAAAGGTGAGGGACTGGGAAACCAGTTCCTCGCCAACATTCGCGAGACCGACACGGTGGTCCAGGTGGTTCGCTGTTTTGAAGACGACGGTATTATTCACGTTGAAGGTTCAGTCGATCCGGCGCGCGACATTGAAACTATTCAAATCGAACTGGCGCTCGCCGACATGGCGACCGCCGAACGGCGCCGCGACAAGGCGCAAAAGAATTTGAAGAGCGGCGACAAGCTGGCGCGCGCCGAACTGGCGGTGCTGGAAAAGCTGTTGCCGGTGCTTGAACAGGGCAAATCGGCGCGCACTGTTTCATTGACCGACGATGAGCGTGCCGTAGCTCGTGACTTTTTTCTGCTGACGATGAAGCCGACGATCTACGCCGCGAATGTCGATGAAAACACTCTCGCCGATCCAAGTGGCAACCCACATGTCAAAGCAGTGCAGGAAATTGCCGCGCAGGAAGCAGCCGAGTGCGTGGTCATATGTGCTCATCTGGAAGCGGAATTAGTTTCGTTACCTCTGGAAGAGAGAGTCGAATACCTCAAGAGCCTCGGGGTGTCTGGCAGCGGCGTCGATCGCTTAATCAAGAGCGCTTATCACTTACTGGGTTTGATGTCCTTTTTGACCGCCGGAGAGAAAGAGGTGCGCGCCTGGACCATTCCGCAGAACACGCGCGCACAAACCGCTGCTGGCACAATTCATACGGACATTGAAAGAGGTTTTATTCGCGCTGAGGTGATCAACTATGAAGACTTGTTGCGCGCTGGGTCTAATGTGATTGCGCGCGAGCAGGGATTGACCAGGTTAGAAGGCAAGGACTACATCATGCAGGATGGCGACGTGGTCCATTTTCGGTTCAATGTTTGAGAAGTTTGAGACTTTCAATTCTCTACCGGCCGCCACGAATGATATCGATCAGTGCATCAAGCCTGCGATCGGTGTGCGTTTGTGCTTCAGCTAGTGTGACCAGGCTCTCCTCAGTCTTAATTTGAGCATTAAGCAAAATATTTATCTTGTCCTCATGTTCGCGGATTCGAGTTCGCCCACGCATGCCCGCTCGCACTAATAGTCGTGCGATTCGTTCCAATCTATTTAATCTTGCTTCTGAAGTCATAACCCGCTTCGTTTCCGTAAGCCGGATCATGACTTCATTTGCGTTTTGACGTCAAGAGGAAGGAAAGGTAGGGATGTTGCAAAAGATGCACAGTTTCTTGTCGAACTTTGCAGAACCGAGTGGTTGAACCCATCAAGAGATTTAGCGCACCAACGCGCGCACGCCAGTCAAAATCAAATATGCAATCGCGAGTACGACGGCCAGTTTGATAACCAGGACCGCAATGCCAAACAGGATCTTGATGATGCCAAGCGTAATGCCTGCCGCAGTCAGCACCAGTGGAATACCCACCGCGAATACAAAGATTCCCAAAAGAATGATGCCTACAATTCTCAGTACGTCAGTTGCGTCTTTCATCGTTTCACTCCCAGTCCTACCAGCTCTTCGTTATTACTTGCGCTATTTCTCTGCGCTCGGTTGGCTATACGAGGACCGGGGCAGCTACGTTCCGTGAAGATTGCGATTATCCCAAATCGGCCCCACGAGCCCGTGTGTAGTCGCGCGAGGAATCGGTTTCAGCGATAATTGCGTGTACCTTATTTCACCGATGGCATCTTCCACTACCGGAAATCTATTTGGCAACCTGCCGGCCGCGCCCGCGGTCGAGAGTTCGGCGCCGCTGGCCGAGCGGATGCGCCCGCGTTCGCTCGGAGAGTTTGTGGGTCAGAACCATCTCGTCGGCGCAGGCCGCATTCTTCGTCGCTTGCTGGAAGGTTCTGCAAACCTGCCGTCGCTGATTCTCTGGGGCGCTCCGGGAACCGGCAAGACAACCTTGGCGCGCTTGCTCGCAGAAAATTCGGCCGCACGCTTTGTCGCTTTGTCGGCAGTTTTTTCCGGCGTTAAAGATTTACGCGCGGCCATTGCCGAGGCCAGTCACGAACGCAAATTCGGCACGCGCACGATCCTCTTCATCGATGAAATTCATCGTTTTAATAAAGGACAGCAGGACGCGCTGTTGCATGCCGTCGAAAACGGAACATTAACACTGATTGGAGCGACGACTGAAAACCCTTCGTTCGAAGTTAACGGCGCCCTACTCTCGCGTTGCCGGGTACTGGTTCTTAATCCGCTTTTGCAATCCGATATCAACTCAATTCTGAGACGCGCATTGGATGACCGCGAACGAGGCCTGGGTGAATTGCACGCCATCGTATCCGATACAGTGCTTGAACGCCTGGCCAACAACGCCGGTGGTGACGCGCGTGTTGCTCTTGCAGCACTGGAGGCTGCGGTCGAATCGACGCCGCCGGATGAAAGTGGCGCGCGGCAAATAACGAGCGAGACCGTAGTTGAAGCGCTCGGTCGCGCGCAGTTTGCATATGACAAGGGCGGCGAGGAGCACTACAACCTGGCCTCGGCGCTGATCAAATCTTTGCGCAACTCCGATGTCGATGCTTCGCTTTACTGGCTGGCGCGATTGATTGAAGGCGGCGCCGATCCGAGCTTCATCGCGCGACGACTCTGCATTCTCGCTTCTGAAGACATTGGCCTGGCTGATCCGCAGGCGATGGTACAGGCAGCCGCCGCCGCTGATATTGTTCAACTGATCGGCCTGCCGGAGGGCTTGTTTCCTTTGTCCCAGGCGACGATTTACCTGGCCCAGGCGCCGAAATCAAATGCAGTCAAGCGCGCTTATCATGCGGCGTTGGCCGATGCCACGGAAACCGCGCGCGAGCCGGTGCCGCTGCATCTGCGCAACGCAGTGACGCCGTTGATGAAGCAGGTTGGTTATGGTGAAGGTTATCGCTATGTGCACAGTGATCCGGAAGCGAAAGCAGAGATGGATTGCCTGCCTGAGGTTTTGCAGGGTCATAAATACTTTGACGAGGAATGACAAAAAGCATTTATCATTTCTCATTTGACAGTTCTCATGTGTCATTTGAGCGGAGCCTGTGGAGGACGGTCGGAGTTTGACGGTTCTGTCCCGAGACTGTGTTTGAACGGTCTTGCTACACCGCACCTCTGAACCTCTTTGGAAGCAACCAAAAACCTTTCATCTCAACTGTCAGATAAGAGATGTCAAATGAGCAGTGATAAATTTCTTTTGTTTTGAGTTAACCGCCCCATGATCAGCGTGAAGACGAACAAGGAATTGGCCTACCTCCACGAACTCTTCGTCGCCAACGATTGGGGCGAGCGGTTTGCCGAACTCATTGACGAGCATGTAACCCTTCCGCAGGAAGGCCGGGCGTTATATCTCGGTGCAGGTACCGGCGGCCACGCGATCGCTTTGCAGGAACGCGCAAACCCAAACGTTACTTTTCAATCCATTGACGAAAACGAAGAGTCGCTGGAATTGGCACGCGCAAAGGCCGCGGTCTTAAAAGATGGCACGCAATTCCTGCCAGGCAAAGTTGATGCGCTAACCTCGCCGGCGAATCAATTCAACCTCGTGATCGGTGATGGTTCGCTGGTCCATTCGCAACGGGTTCCCCAGATGATCGCGGAAATGGTTCGGGTGGCCGCGCCGAACGCAACGGTGGCGCTGGTGCTGCCGACCTTCTCCAGCTTCGGCGAATTCTTTTCCATCTACTGGGAAGCGCTGCACAATTGCGGCTTGCTGGACCATGAAGTCGATGTCGAAAGTCTGATAACCACGTTGCCCTCGGTTTCCGCGGTTGCAGCAATGGCGGAACGGGCCGGGCTTGAAGAGATTGAGAGTTGGACGCGGATCGAGGAGTTTGACTACGAGTCGGAAGAGCAGTTCTTAAATGCGCCGCTAATCAGCGATTTTCTCATACCGATCTGGCTGGAAGCTTTGCCCGCCGCTTCCCGGCAACAAGTCACTGCCGAAATCGCGCGGCTGATCAATGAAGAACGGCACGAGGCAGAGTTCGCACTTTCGGTTAAGGCTACCCTGGTCTTGGGCAAGAAGCCGCTCATCCAGTGAGACAAGATTAGAGCGGCTGGCGAACCACACAAACGTTGGGGTCTATTTTTCCTTCGCTTCTTTTTCGTCTTCCTTCGCGCCTTCATCCAAACCTTCCTTGAAAGCGCGTTTGCTTTGGCCCAGCGACTTGGCCAACTGCGGCAGGCGCGTGGCTCCAAACAGCAAAAAGATAACGACCGCAATAACCAGGATCTCGGGGGTGCCAAGGCCGCCAATGGCAAGAACTGTGTCAGTCATAACTTCCTCTTTTCTAATCTATCGGTGAATGATCGCGAAACGTCCGATCGTTGTTTGACTCGTAGAACAGATATTTCCGCCACGTTTCATCGGCACGTCCGAGGTAGCGCATGATTTGCCGGTTCACATGTAAGGAAAACCCGCGCGGCCGTCTTAACAGGTGCATGCCGGATTCTTCTGGAGTGCGGTTTCCCTTTTTATGATTACATTTTTTGCAGCACGCAACCAGATTGTCCCAGGACGATTCGCCGCCACGCGAACGCGGCAGCACATGGTCCAAGGTCAATTCCGCCGGCGTATGCTGGCGGCCACAATACTGGCAAGTCGAATGATCGCGCAGCAGAATATTCTTGCGCGAAAGCGAGCGCCGTTCAAAAGGAATATGGATGTATTCAGTTAAGCGAATAACCGACGGCGCATGAATTGTCAGCTTGGCCGAATGAAGCATATGACCGTTATGTTCTTCCACGCGTGCTACGCCCTTGAAAATCATCACCACCGCGCGCCTTTCGTTGCACACGTTGATGGGTTCAAACGAGGCATTCAGCACTAGCACACGACCAGTCATACAAGGCCGATATTACGCGAGGCACAGTTTAGTGACAAGTGAGACTCGCCGGACGATGGGCTGCAAACCTAGTATTTTCGCGGAATTCAGGCTAACCGGCCAAAGCGATCCGTGGCCGTAACCAGTGCATCCACAATGCCTGGTTCGGTGATTGAGTGGCCGGCGTCGGGAATAATTTTCAGGTCTGCTTCCGGCCAGGCCCGGTGCAAATCCCAGGCGCTGCGGAGCGGACAAACCACGTCATAGCGGCCCTGAACGATTACTGCCGGAAGTTGGCGAATCGCATCTACGTGTTCGATCAGGTAATTATCGCTGTCAAAAAAAGCGTTGTTCATGAAGTAATGACACTCGATGCGGGCGAACGCCAGCGCGAATCGCGGGTCGCCATACTTTTCGGCGGCATCCGTGTCCAGGAAGAGTTTTGAAGTGCTGCCTTCCCAAATACTCCAGGCGCTCGCCGCTTTTAGTCTCTCCTGCTTATCGCTACCAACCAGCCGGCGGTAATAAGCGCTGACCATGTCGCCGCGTTCAGCTTCGGGAATGACGTTCAGGAACCGTTCCCAAACGTCGGGGAAAAGCCAACTGGCGCCTTCCTGATAAAACCAATCAATCTCTTTCTTGCGACAAAGGAAGATGCCACGCAACACCAACTCGGTAACTTGAGCGGGATATTTCTGCGCATAGGCAAGCGCCAGCGTGCTGCCCCAGGAACCACCAAACACCTGCCAGCGTTCGATTCCTAAATGCGTGCGCAGACTTTCGATGTCGGCAACCAGATGCCAGGTGGTGTTGTCTTCAAGACTTGCATGCGGAGTGCTCTCGCCCGAGCCGCGTTGATCGAACAGCACGATGTGATAGATCTGCGGATCGAAATAGCGGCGATAGTCTGGAACGAGTCCCCCGCCTGGTCCACCATGCAGAAAAACTACGGGCTTGCCGTTTGGAATCCCGCACTGCTCGTAATAAAGCTCGTGGACTGGAGAGACTTTTAGTCGTCCGGCAGCAAAAGGTTCAATCTCGGGATAAAGAGTTTTCATAAGGCATCATACGGAAACAGCCGCTCTCCTCGCCAGTTCAAGCGAATTAATAAAGCAAAGGTCTGGCAATCGTTAGCACAAACACATCAGCCGCGCCGGCCTGCAACAGAACTTTCGCGCAAGCTGAAACCGTCGCGCCGCTGGTGAACACATCATCGATTAGCAAAATCCGTTCGCCGGCAATCAGGGCGGGATAAGAGACGGTAAAGGCATTCTCCACACTTTCGCGCCGATCTCGCGCGTCCATACCGGCACGGTGGCGGGTGGTGTGTTCGTTACGTTTCAGGCTGATTTCGTCAACGGGAAGTGAAACCGCTCGGGCCAATGCCCTCCCAATTACGCTCGCCTGATTGAATCCTCGCGCCTTCTCACGTTCCTGGTGCAGCGGAACGGGAACGATTCGCGTTGCCTGATTCAACGGATCTCGCCGCTGAACCTTCACCAGCAAATCGATCAACTTACGGCAAAGGTGTGGCTCGCGTTTGAGCAGCAACACCGAAGCTCGCAACGCCCCTTCGTAAGTTCCACCGGCGCGAGCAGCTGTGAACGAGTCTGCGTCGCAACGCCGGCAACGAACTTCTTCACGTTGTTCTGAAGCGACGGAGCCCAACGATAACGCGCCGCACTTCCAGCAGCTTGATTCGATTCCGTCGAACAGTTGCGTCGCGTGCCAACACTTCTCACAAGCGACGCCGAGCCCCCGCGACTCGACACTATCTCCGCAGATGGCACACGCCTGCGGATACAACAACGCCAGGCAAGAGTCGTAAAACAAATTGGCAGCGCGAGTGGCGAGCATTTGATTAGAAACGGAAGACGAAACGGCCTCACTGGAACAAATCCAGCGAGGCCATCATTATGTCATTAACGATTGCCGCAAACTATTCTTCGTCTTCGATCAATAAACCTCGTTCGTGTAGCTCCTGGCAACCGACGCAATGGCGCGCCCAGGGCACCGCATCCAATCGTTTGTCCGGCAGCGCTTGTCCGCAGCGAACGCACTTGCCATAGCCGCTGTCGTCCATGCGCTCCAACGCTTCATCGATCAAGTTCAACAATTGGCGGTCGTTGTCGGACATCGAAACCAGCAATTCTTTGGTGTAGGCATTCGCGGCCATGTCCGCTGGATCCTGGGTCGCCTCAGCGTCCCGTTCGCGGCTGTACAGCTCGGCCTGTTGCACCTGGCCCACCAGGCTCACCCGGCGCTCAGTCAACTTGTCCCGAAAGACTTTTACGCGTCTCTTATCCATTATTTATTGGTTTCCTCCACCTTGATAATTCCGCACGTAACCTCGGCACAACTCCAATCACTTTTGATAGGGCAGGCCGTGAATAATTGTGAACGCCCGATATAACTGTTCCAGCAGCACCACGCGCGCCATTTCATGCGTCAGCGTCAATCGCGAAAGGCTCCAACGCTGGTTGGCCCGGGCTGCAAGTTTTTCTGAAACTCCGTGCGGCCCGCCGACGATAAACGTCACTTCCTTAGCGCCGCTGTTCTGCCACTGCTCGATCTGCTTTGCCAGTTGGCCCGACGTCCATTCGTCGCCTTCCGGATCAAGCAAGACGTTTATTGCCCCTTCGCGCAGCCCGTCTGAGATGCGCTGCGAATCCTTAGCGATGCCCACTTTCCCCGGCGCGACAGTTTCGCGAAACTCTGATATTTCGCATTTCGCAAAATGCGACAACCGCTGGAGATACTGATCAATGAGCGCTCGCAGATGAGCTTCTCGCGTTTTGCCAGTCCAAACGACGCGTAGACGCATCATTCAAAATGAAGGTGCGGAGAAAGGGGGACGGGGGGAAGCGGAGACCTGTTATTTTCGCCCCGTCTCCGCTTCGCATTGTCGCCCCGTCTCGCTTCAGCCTTCATCCCTCATCCTTTCTTTGGCGGGCCAGCTTTTCGTAAAGGTTCTTCCGGCTAATGCCTAAAATCCTCGCGGCCTCGGTTTTGTTTCCCTTGGCGGTCTTGAGTATTTCCTGCACGTAATCAGCTTCAACCTCGGCCAGCGTTTGCGGTTGCTTTCGTCTTCGCTCAACGCCAACAGCAGCGCGTAACGGTTCCGGCAAATCTGCGATATCGAGTTGCTTGCCGCCTGAGATAATCACCGCCCGCTCAATAGTGTTCCCGAGCTCTCTGACGTTGCCGGGAAACTCATATTCGGCCAACAAGGCGAGCGCCTCTTTTGAAATCCCGATCGTCTCACGACCATGCTTGGCTACATAACTCTTTACAAACGAGCGGGCCAGGTCTGATAAGTCTTCCGGGCGTTCCCGCAGTGGCGGCACCACGATGTGCATGACGTTTAGCCGGTAATACAGGTCCTCGCGAAAGCTGTGGCGATTGACAGCCTCGCTCAGGTCAACGTTTGTCAGCGCAATCAGCCGCGCATCGACGACGATCTTTTTTCTGCCGCCCAACCGCTCAAACTCTTTTGTCTCAATTACGCGCAGTAGCTTTGCCTGGGAATCAGTCGAAAGATAAGCAATCTCATCCAGCACCAAGGTCCCGCGATGCGCCGCCTCCAATCGTCCCGGTTTCGCCTCGTTGGCTCCGGTGAATGCGCCGCGCTCGTAGCCAAAGAGCTCGGCTTCGAGCAAGCCGCTCGGCAGTGTGGCGCAATCGATCTTCACAAACGATTGCTGCGCGCGCGCCGACCTCGAATGGATGTAAAGCGCCAGCGCATCTTTGCCCGCACCCGACTCACCCGTCACCAGCACGTTTGCATTCGTAGCTGCAACTCGATCGGCGAGACGAATCGCCTCGCGCATTGGTCCAGAACGGGCAACAATCTCGATCACGATTCGCTTCTCAAAGAACTGCTTGCCGAACTGCTTTTGTCGCCGGTTAAGTCTGCCGGCAACTCGACGCGCTTAGACTCGCGCCATAGTCTTTCAAGGTCGTAAAACCTTCGTGCCTTTTCATCAAACACATGAAAAACAAAGTCGCCAAAGTCGAGCAGGATCCACTCGGCGGTTTTATAACCTTCGACACGCAATGCCGGCGTGCCGGCCTTTTTCATCGTCTCAAAGATTTCATCGGAGATGGCCTGGACTTGCCGTTCATTTGCGCCGCTGGTAATCACAAAGTAATCGGTGAAACTGGCGATCTCGCGCAGGTCAAGAACCACAGTCTCGATTGCCTTCTTTTCAGACGCTGCGTGCAGCGTCCTCAATATCCGTTCGTCGAGTTCGTCCGTGTCTATCTTCGCAACTTCGGCGCGTGCGCTTGGCTCCGGGTGTAGCGATTGCTCCTTGGCAGTTGAATTATGCTTCATTCGTATTTCTATATATCCCGTACTTTCTTATGTATTCTGCGACCGGTGGGGGCACTAGCCGCTTTAATTCCGCTTCATCTTCAGCGCGCGCCGCGCGTCTTACTGCGGTCGCAGAAACGTCCATCATCACGGCGTCAGTAACAAATATCCGCGGCGCTTCCTTCTCAACCGTGTCGGCTGTGGCCGGGTTGTCCGCGCCACGCAAGTCAACGATCTGACTCGTTGCTCCGGCAAAATCCTCAACGAAGGTCTGATGACCCGGTCGCGTAACGACAATCAGGTTCGCCAGCGTCAGCAGCCGCTGCCATTCCCGCCAGGTCGTAATTTCCGCCCAGGAGTCGGCGCCCATCACAAAGAACAATTCGGTCAGTTCGCCGCAGCTCAGGCGAAAGTGAGCGAGCGTATCAACCGTGTACTGCTGGCCTGGCCCATCAAGTTCAAAGCGCGAAACAGACAATCGTGGTTCGTTCTGCGTCGCGAGTGCCAGCATTGCATAACGGTCCAAGGCCGAAGCCGCCTCCTGGCCCACCTTGTGCGGCGCCAAACGCGCCGGCATGAACAAAAACTCGTCGATGGCAAAGAACTGCGAAACCCTGCGACCGATTTCCAGATGTCCTGAATGAACCGGATCAAACGTGCCACCGTAAATCGCAATACGTTTTCGCTGGTCCATTCCTACAAACTCAATTCAATCGTATCAGCTTGCTTCTGCGCCTCGTTTATCTCATCGAGCTTCGCAGCCACGGCAAAGATCAATTCGCGGGTCCCCTTGTTCGCCACGGCCGAAATTGCCAGAAACATTCGACCATCTGCCTCGGCTTGCTTCCTTAAGCTTTCGAGTCGTTCATTATCTTCAAGCGCATCAATTTTTGTGGCCACCACAATCTGCGGACGCTCGGCGAGCGCGGGATTGTAAGAGCGCAGTTCATGGTTGACGGTCAGGTAGTCGCTCACCGTTTCGCGGCCGGAAAGCGACGATACATCGACCAGGTGAAGCAGCAACTTGGTGCGCTCGACGTGACGCAGAAACTGATCGCCCAAACCGGCGCCGCTGTGCGCTCCTTCAATCAGGCCCGGGATATCGGCCACGACAAACGTGCGATAGTCGCCCAGATCAACCACACCCAAATTCGGCTCGAGAGTTGTGAACGGATAATCGGCGATCTTCGGGTGGGCCGCGGAAATCGTTGAGATCAAAGTCGACTTACCGGCATTGGGAAACCCGACCAGACCAACATCGGCGAGCAATTTGAGCTCGAGCTGCAGTACTCGTTCTTCACCTTCGCTGCCGCTTTGGTGATAGCGAGGCGCACGATTCGTAGAAGTTGCAAAGTGCGAGTTGCCGAATCCACCGCGACCGCCGCGCGCCGCCAGCCAACGCGACTGATCCTCGGCCAGGTCGTGCAAGAGTTCGTTCGTCTCGCTGTCAAAGATCTGCGTGCCCACCGGCACGCGAACTGTTAAATCCTCTCCCTCGCGGCCCGAACAATTTGAACCTTCGCCATGACGCCCACGCGGCGCCAGGTGTTCGGGGTTGTAGCGCAGATGAAGCAGAGTGTTGAGCGATGAATCTGCAACTATCCAAACATCGCCACCGCGCCCGCCGTCACCGCCCGAGGGACCACCACGCGGAACGAATTTTTCCCGCCGAAAAGCCGTGACGCCATTGCCGCCTCCACCAGCCTTTACTCGAATCTTCGCGCGATCAATAAACATCTAAAACGAAAGCGACGCCGGCCTAAGTTCTGTTTGACTTGGCTCAGGCGTCGCATGATAGCTCGCTCATTCCAAGTGCTAGGCAGAAGACGCCTGTTCCAACGGATAGACGCTGATGAACTTGCCGCTGCGTCCTTTTTCTTCAAACTTCACCACGCCATCAACCAGCGCAAACAAAGTATCGTCCTTGCCGCGTCCAACATTCTTGCCGGGCTTCCATTTGGTGCCGCGCTGCCGCGCCAGAATGTTGCCGCCCAAAACGGCTTCGCCACCAAACTTCTTCAGGCCCAGCCGTTGCGAATTAGAGTCGCGGCCGTTGCGAGATGATCCAACTCCCTTTTTATGTGCCATAAGCCCTTTCCATTTCCGATTGGCGATTGCCGATTTCCGATTGTCTTTTCAATCGGCAATCGGCAATCCCCTAGCCAATCGAATCGATCGTAATCGTTGTATAGCCCTGACGGTGGCCCTGTTTACGTTTGTATTGTTTGCGACGCTTCTTTTTGAAAACTATGATCTTGGTGTCACGACCGTGATCCATGACTGTCGCCGAAACCTTGGCGGAGCCGACCTTGGGCTCGCTCTTTTCGCCATCGCTGGCTGACAACATCGCGTCCAGTTCGACCGACTTGCCCACTTCAGCGTCGATCGAAGGCACCCGCACGGTGCGGCCCTTGGTCACTACAAACTGTTTGCCACCTGTTTTGATAACCGCGTATGACATTTGTCTATCCCCTCAGACGAGAAAATTCGCCATAGAAAAGTCGATTATTATAGGCATCTGAGCCGGAAACGGCAAACGCGGCCACGCCCATTTTTTAGTCCCCGTCTCAGCCTTAAGTTTTGGCCGCTTTGCTGGCGTTTTGAGCCAAAAAGTATTCCATAAAACTGGTCGATATCTCACCCGCGCGAAACTTGGGATCGTCCATGATTTTTAGATGAAGCGGGATGGTTGTTTTGATCCCCTCGATTACCATCGCCTCGAGGGCCCGCTTCATGCGCGCGATCGCCAGATCCCGAGTGCGCGCATGCGTAATTACTTTGGCGATCATCGAATCGTAAAACGGCGGCACGCGATAGCCCGAGTAGACGTAAGTATCAACCCGCACGCCCGGCCCGCCGGGAAGATTGAACGCGGTAATGACACCCGGCGAGGGCGCAAAGGTTTCCGGATTTTCGGCGTTGATGCGACATTCGATCGCGTGGCCTACAATCATCAGATCGTCTTGCGTATATCCCAGTCGTTCGCCTTCCGCAATTCGGATTTGATTGCGCACAATGTCAGCAAGCGTAACCATCTCCGTGACCGCATGCTCCACCTGAATGCGCGTGTTCATTTCCATGAAATAGAACTTGTTGTCGCGATCAAGCAAAAACTCCACCGTGCCGGCACTGGCGTAACCAAGCTTCTTACAGGCGGCAACCGCAGCGTCACCCATCTCGTTACGCAACGCAGGCGAAAGTACGGGCGAAGGCGCCTCTTCCAGAAGCTTCTGATGGCGTCGCTGAATTGAGCACTCTCGCTCGCCGAGGTGAATGCAGTCGCCATACTCGTCTGCCAAAATCTGAATCTCGATGTGGCGAGGGTCCTGAACGTAACGTTCGATGTAGACAGTCCCGTCTTTAAACGCCGCTGCCGCCTCATTTGATGCTGCTTCGAGAGCTTTCCCAAGTTCGTCCGCCGCGTGGACGATGCGCATTCCTCTACCGCCACCGCCCGCGGAAGCTTTCACGATAACGGGAAACCCGATCTCGCGAGCCAACTTCAAGCCTTCCGCTTCGGAAGTTATTGGGTCCGGACTGCCAGGAAGAATGGGTAGCCCGGCAGCTGCCATGGCGCGTCGTGCTTCGACTTTGTCGCCCATCAACGCAATGATATTGGCTGGTGGTCCAATGAACTTGATATTGCAGGCCGCGCAGATTTCCGCGAAGTACGACGACTCAGCAAGAAAACCATAGCCGGGATGTATCGCATCGACATTGAAAATTTCTGCCGCGCTGATGATTGCCGGAATGTTCAGGTAGCTCTGGGCGGAGGGCGCCGGACCAATGCAGGCTGCTTCATCGGCAAAACGTACATGAAGCGAGTCACGATCAACGTCGCTATGAACGGCGACGGTGCGTATGCCCATCTCTTTACAAGTCCAGATAATGCGGCAGGCGATCTCGCCACGATTGGCGATTAAGATCTTTTTGAATTTTCTTACTTCTGGTTGCACGCTTTATCCAAAGTCCAAAGTCCAAAGTCCAAAGTCTTCTTGTCCGGACGGACATTGGACCCTGGACTTTGGGTATTTGGACTTACTTCTTAATTCCAAACAACGGCTGACCGTATTCGACGGGCTGTCCGTTCTCGACATAGATCTTTGCAACTTCCCCGGTCGCTTCCGCCTGAATCTCGTTCATCAGCTTCATCGCTTCGATAATGCAGACGACAGTGTCCGGCTCAACCTGGCTGCCGATTTTCACGAACAAATCCGCAGTGGGCGAAGGCGAGCGATAGAACGTACCTACGATCGGGGAAGGAATGATGTAAAGATCCTGGTCTTCGGACGCAGCCGTTTGTGCTTTTGCCCCCGGATGAGCAGGCGCCGGAGTTGACCCGTGCGCTGCGGCGCCGGCGGTAGTACTTAAGGTGGTCGTCTGCGTTGAAACAGTGGCATCGCTGGCGCCAGCTTCCGGGGCTGCTTCCAACCCGCGGCGAAAACGAACTCGATAGCCTTCGCGTTCGAGTTCGAACTCAGTGAAGTCGTTCTCGCGGATTAGCTGGATTAATTCGCGCAGCTCGTCCAGGTTCACGGACAGTTCATTCGCTGAGGCGCGCCGGCGGCGGCGGCGTCCAGGGGTCGGTTCAACCACAGCTTCCGCTTCGGTCGGGCTTTCGTTTTCAGCTAATTTTGCTTGTGGATCGCTCATCTGTTCCTGGGTTATCAGCCCTGTCGCGTTGCGCTTAGCAAAGTGTTAAGCCCCAAAAGTCTCGGGCTTGCGTGCAATACCGTGATCGATTGGGGCGGTCCTGGCCGGCCGATTTCTAAAAATTGGTCCTACTAACTTCAGCTCTCTTCATCTGTCGAGCTGCTCGCTTCGCTGTCGGTTGTATCGTCGGTTCGAGTTTTAGCTTTGCCGGCCGGCTTCTTCTTTTTGCCTGTAGCGGTCTTTCGCTTTTTGGCAGAGGCAAGCGCTTCGAGCTCGTTCGGATTGTCGACCAATTCGATGATGGCCAACTCCGCGTTATCACCGACGCGTTGTCCGAGTTTCAGAATGCGCGTGTAGCCGCCCGGTCGATCTTTGTAACGTTCGCCAAGTTCGTCAAACAATCGTTTCAACGCCGCCATGCCGGCGGTTCGCGGGGCCCGCAATTGGCCGCGTTTACCACTCAGTGCCGCAGCCTGCATGTTGCCGGCGTGAAAAAATCCGGCGGCCTGGCGCCGCAGGTGCAACGCGCGCGCTCCGGAATCATCGCCTGCGAGATTGCTGGCTTTGCGCGACAACGTGATGACGCGTTCGACAAAAGGCCGCAACTCTTTCGCCTTAGGCAGCGTGGTAACGATGCGCTCTTCGCGCGAATTAATTAGCGAGACCGTCAGGTTGCGAAGCAGCGACATACGATGCTCGCTGGTTCGACCAAGTTTACGATGTGCTTTTAAGTGCCGCATGACTCAACCGTTTTCAATCGCTCTTCTCTGAAAAAACTTTGTTGTAGTTCGCTGAAGGCAAACTATATCTCGTCGTCCGGGAACTCGCTCAGGTCCGCGCCGTCGCGTCCGCCGGTGCCGGGAATCGGGTTTCCCTGCTCGTCAAATTCCATCCCGAAATCCAGGCCCATTCCATTCAGAATCTCCTTGATCTCGTTAAGCGACTTCTTGCCGAAATTTTTGGTCGCCAGCATCTCGCGTTCGCTGCGCTGCACCAGATCGCGAATCGTTCGAATGTCCGCGTTCTTCAGGCAGTTGTACGAACGCACCGACAACTCGAGCTCGTCAACCGAGCGATCGAGTTGATCGTTACGTGGCAACGGCGGACGCTCGATCTTCGAGTAAGCAAAGTCGTCGGTGTCTTCTTCAAAGTTGATGAAGATCGACATGTGGTCTTTGATTAACTTGGCGGCCAAACCGATGGAATCTTCCGGCTTAACCGAACCGTCCGTCCAAACTTCGATGGTCAGTTTGTCAAACTCGGTATTCTGTCCCAGACGAGCGGCCTCAACCGTGTAATTCACTTTCTTGACGGGCGTATGCACCGCGTCGATGGGGATGTAGCCAAGTGACAAGTCCTCATCAAAATTGCGATCCGCGGAAACATACCCGCGGCCCCGCTTCAGACGCATCTCAACTTTCAACGATCCGCCCTCGCTGACAGTTGCGATATGCACCGTGTCATCCAATATTTCCACGTCGGCGTCCGTCTCGATGTCGGCGGCAGTAACTTCGCCGGCCGACTCCTTCGAAATCCTCAAAGTCTTTGATTCGTTGCCGTGCAATTTAAAAGGCACTTGCTTCAGATTCAGGATGACGTCGGTGGCGTCTTCGACGACGCCCTTGATTGACGAGAACTCGTGTTCGACTCCTTCAATCTTTACCGCCGTGACGGCGGCGCCTTCGATTGAAGAAAGCAGGGCGCGACGAAGGGAATTACCCACCGTGGTGCCAAAACCGCGCTCGAAAGGCTGCGCCGAAAAGCGCCCGTACCGTTCGGTAAGCGTTTCCGAGTCTGCCGCCAATCGTCGCGGCATTTGAAATCCAGTCCACAAATTATTTTGGTCCATAGCCATAGCTTTGATTCCCGATTTTTAGAAAGGCTGTTATCCGCAGGCCGCGTTAACCCCGAGGCCTGCGGGTCTTATTACTTGCTGTACAGCTCGACGATTAGCTGCTCATTGATTGAGCGATCGATATCTTCGCGCGCCGGTAGCCCACTAATGCGGGCTGACATCTCGCCGCCATCCTGCGAAATCCAGGCCGGCCGGCCGCGCCCGGAAGCGGTTTGCCACGCGCTCTCAATGTGCGGATTCTTTTGGCTACCCTCTTTTATGGTGAGCGTTTCGCCGGCTCTTACTTGATACGAGGGAATGTCTACCTTCTTACCGTTGACCATGACATGGCCGTGGTTCACCAACTGCCGAGCCTGTCGCCGGGAAGTAGAAAATCCGGCACGGTAGACTGCATTGTCCAAACGGCGCTCGAGCAGGAACAACAGGTTCTCGCCTGTAATTCCCTTCATGCGCGCTGCGCGTTCGAAATAGTTTCTGAACTGTCCTTCGAGGATGAAGTAGATGCGTTTGACCTTCTGCTTTTCGCGCAACTGCTGGCCGTAACCGACCAACGCCTTGCCGCGACGCATGGAATTACCGTGTTGACCGGGCGGCTGTGTGCCGCGTTTTTCGATCGGACAAGACGGCTTGTAACACCTGTCACCTTTAAGAAAAAGCTTTGCGCCTTCGCGGCGGCACAAACGGCACACCGCATCTCTATACCTAGCCAAGTTGTTTCTGCCTCCAGTCTGCTAATTCAAGACGGAAAAGTTTACAGGCCGCTGGCCCTTCATCCTTTAGGTTAATTCATTGCCGATTTCCAAATGCCGATTGCCGATTTATTCGCAATCGATCGTTGTCATCTTTCTTCGGCATACCAATCGGCAATCGGCATGCGGCAATTGCAAATGACTTAAACTCTGCGACGCTTTGGCGGCCGGCAGCCGTTGTGCGGAATTGGCGTCGTGTCGCGAATGGTTACCACGCGGATGCCAGCATTGGCAATAGCTCGAATTGCGGATTCACGACCGCCGCCCGGGCCTTTCACGCGAACTTCACATTGCTGCATGCCGGCTTCGTGCGCTTTTTTGGCGGCTTCGTAGGCAGCCTGTTGCGCGGCGAACGGCGTTCCCTTGCGCGAGCCGCGAAAGCCACGCGCGCCGGCGGATGATTGCGCGATCAGATTACCTTCCAAATCGGTAATCGAAATCATTGTGTTGTTGAAAGAGGCGGCGACGTGCGCGATTCCTGCCGGCACATTCTTCTTCTCTTTCTTACGAAATACTTTTTTCTTTCCAGTAGTAGCTTTTGCCATGATGTCAGTAGTCCGTTGTCCGTTGTCAGTTGCTGGCGCGATCCCTAGTTCGCAACGAACTACTGACCACTGACAACTGACTAATTCCTATTTCTTCCCAGGTGCTTTCTTCTTGGCGATGGTGGCGCGACGCGGCCCTTTTCGCGTGCGTGCATTTGTATGCGTCCGCTGGCCCCGGACCGGCAGCGCCCGGCGATGTCTTAGTCCGCGATAGCAACCAATGTCCATCAACCGCTTGATATCCATCTGCACGCGCTTGCGCAGGTCGCCTTCGATTTCACCCTGTGCCTCAAGGATAGCCCGGATCCGACTCAGCTCATCTTCGCTCAAGTCCCGAACGCGAGTATCGAGATTCACCGCGGCCTCTTTAAGAACCGAGCTCGAACGCGAACGACCGATACCGTAAATGTAAGTCAGACCCACCTCGGCTCTTTTGTTCGGTGGAAGATCGACGCCTGCTACACGTGCCATTTGTTTACTTCGTCTCCGTTAACTCTTGAATCTGTTGGCGGAAGCCAATTCGCAAATCCGCATTCCGAAATTCAGTTTAGCCCTGCCGCTGTTTGTGTTTAGGGTTGACGCAAATCACCCGCACCACGCCCTTGCGATGAATGACCTTGCACTTGTCGCACATTTTTTTTACCGAAGCGCGAACCTTCATTGCTACACCCCCAAAAACTTCACTCACTTATACCGGTA